>JAOUFJ010000001.1 GCA_029858255.1 candidate division WOR-3 bacterium
CGGCTCGAGTCGTGCTCTTGCGCCGTCGATCGCCCAATTGAGGGCAAACTTCTGATCAGCGTGTGGAGTTTTCCCGATGATCTTCTCTAAGGCCATCAGATACGCTTTGTCGAGGGCTTGTTTACCCGGAACCGAAATATGCGGCTCAATACCAGTGCGCTCCCAGCCCGTTCCGGTGATGGGATTTATCGGTCTGCGCACGGGCAGGTGCATTACAAAACTCTTCTGTATGACCTCGATATCGACATTATGCCCCGAACCAACTGTTGTTTCGCCGATTATCACGGCACGATCTAGTGCTTTCATGTTATGTGTGAATTCCTCTGCTGCCGAGCCGGTGTATCCATCTATCAGGATATATAGATCCGTGTCGTACATACGCTTGCCCGGAACGTATGGGATAGTCCAGTATTGCTCGACTTTTCCATCGTACACCTGTTCCAGAGTATTAAGATGCGTTCTGCCCTGTTCAGTACCTCTAACAAAGTAACTGCTAAGGAGTTGTACCATAGTCGGTTTGCCGCCCGGCGTATCCCTGAGATCAATTATGACGGCATCTGAATTGGCGAGAAAATTCATGGAAGCAACCGCGGTTGCTCCCGCATAGTCGGGGTTTGAGAAGAAATCGAGATCCAGATACCCTACATTACCTTTCAGGATCTCCACTCTCTTGAAGCCAAAATTTGTCAGCCGGTCCTTCTCGGCCATAGCCATGTTTGCTTCTTCGACCTCTTCGGCAGATTGACTTTTTTCAGCAGTGACCAATCTTGCCCGCTCTGGATTGTATTCGATGAAAAAGTGATTATCGTTGCTGCTTTCGCGGAGATCAGCCCAGACTGCATTGGCAAATTCAGTGGGACTATGTAGTGTGTCATACGAACCGTTCTTGAATTTCTCATTCAGATAATCTGCCAATTGTTGCGCAACATCTCGCAACACGTATTTTTCGATGATCAAGCGGTTAACACTGTCGATAACAGCCTTCCTGGCATCGGAATCCATCTTCATTTCTTTAGTTCCGCCCATGGCTAATAGTGCGATAAAAAAAAACACAACGGCTAAGAAGCATTTGGTTTTTTTGTTGTTGTGCATTGTTCAGACTCCTCTTTAACATTTCTTTTTTATTTCTTGCTTATCAGTCTTTCAACGATTCCGAGAATTCTGAGTACGATGAGCACCGAGACACAGGCGATAATTGCCAGTATGTAGTAACCTGCGCCGACGGCCAGTCCGAGTCCGCTGGCGAGCCAGATCGTTGCCGCCGTTGTTAGACCGTACACCTCACCGCGCGCGCGGATGATTGCGCCGGCACCCAGAAAACCAATTCCCGTTACTACGCCGGCGACGATCCTGCCTAATTCAAAGCTGGCCAGACCAAGTTCGAAACCGATGAGCATGAAGATCGTCGAGCCCAGGCAGACAAGGATTATCGTCCGCAGACCTGCAGGTTTGTGCTCGAGTTCACGTTCGAGGCCGACCAGGCCTCCTATCACTATTGACGTGGCAAGCCGTAGCATGATTGTTGTCCATTCCATAGGATTATAATAACTGCCAAGGGGACAATGTCAACAACTCGACACGATCTCAATAACAAACGTTGAGTTCGTTATTCGCGCCATTTTCGTTGTTTTCGCTGAACACGATAGACAGAGATGTGAGGAGTGACTTGAAATAATAATATATGTGAATAATATAGTATGTTACCATGTACCCGGCAAGGAGGAGAGTTTGAGAAATATCAGATCGTTCATCAACAGGCACCAGGTCGGCTCATTTTTCATTGTATCGCTCGTCGATGAATATGATGAACCCATTGATGGGTGTATTGCCCACTACAACTGCCGGCACGGTATTACTCGTTCTCTTTGCTATGTTCGCGGTAATACATGACCGGATGTGGAGGAGACTTCCGGTTGACGATCCTGCAGTAATTTCAACGCCATGAGGCCAGCGGGATGTAATATGTTCGGGGGTCGAGATTTAAAAAAATTCGATAATGTCAACAGGGAGATCTTTATCTTGCATAATTTCGTTACAATTTGCATAAAATTTAAAGGGGGTCTTATGAGTAACATTTCCAATAGGTTTAGCATAGGGGTAGCGCTGTTGATGCTGACTGCAGTATGTGCAAGAGTGTCGTTTGCGCACTGTGAGATACCTTGCGGCATCTACGGTGACGAAATGCGTTTTGAAATGATCGAAGAGCATATCGTGACGATCGAGAAATCCATGCAAATGATCGTAGAACTATCGAAGGAAGCAGAAAAGAATTATAACCAGATTGTCCGCTGGATCAATAATAAGGAAGAACATGCAAATCATATACAGGAAATAGTATCGCAGTACTTTCTAACACAGCGGGTAAAAGTAGCAGATGCTAAAGATAAAGATGCCTATCAGAAATACGTTAAGCAGGTCGTGCTGCTCCAGCAGATGCTTGTATTCGCAATGAAGGCAAAACAATCGCTTGACTTCACAAATATCGCGCGCTTGCGTACTCTTTTGGAGGAATTCGAGAGGATATATCTTGGTAAGTGAGGTCTTAATCTATGTTTGAATTGCCCGAATATATGACTCTTTCTAAGCAGATGAACAAAATTCTAAGAGGTAAGAAGATAAAACGCGGCGTGTTGGGGAATTCACCTCACAAATTTGTGTGGTATAACCGGAAGCATGCTGAGTTTGAGAAATTGACGAGGGACAAGACCGTCGGCGAGGCACGGTCTGAAGGTAGGTGGTTATTCATCGACCTGAAGCCCGGCTACGAGTTATTGTTCGGTGAGTGCGGTGGAAAGATGTTGTATCATCCACCCGGCATTGGTCTACCCAAGAGATACCATTTGTGGCTTGCTTTCGAAGACGGATCGTCATTCACGGCAACAACTCAGATGTGGGGGGCGTATGAACTGTACGAAATAGGCAAAGCACGCAACCGCAAATATGTTAAGGACATGAGAACAACTCCGACAGATGACAAATTCACATTTGAATACTTCTGTAGACTTATAGATACCCTTCCCGGGAAGAAAAGTGTGAAAGGTCTTCTGACCCAGGACCAATTGATCCCCGGTTTGGGCAATGCGATAGCGCAAGATATCATGTTTACGGCGAGGTTGCACCCGCGGCATCCCGTTGAGGAGTTGACAAAAGACAATAGGCGGAAACTACATAAGGTAATAATGATTATAGTTCGAGACGTAATCAAAAAGGGTGGCCGCTATGATGAATACGATCTTCATGGCAATTTGGGCAAGTATGTACGTGTGATGGATAAAAACGCCGTCGGACGTCCCTGCCCTGAGTGCGGCACAAAGATACAGAAGATCCAGTATCTTGGTGGTGCGTGCTATTTCTGTCCCGAGTGCCAGAAATGAGAGATCTGGTTGGCCCCACAGATTTGGTAAGACATGCCACGCTTGAGGATATAGCAGCGTTGATCGATCTTTACAGAGAGTTTCATGAATTCCATGTTAAAGGCGTTCCGGACCGTTTGCAGCGTCCTAACGAATATGATACTGACGATTTGCGGTCGAAGTTGGTAGATATAATAGAAGCCGAAGACTCAAACATCTTCGTTGCGGAATTGGATGGTCAGGTTATTGGTCTTGCCGAGGTGTATATGAAAGAAGATGAGTCGAATCCCTATAGAGTTTCCTACAAATATACACATCTGCAGAGTATTATGGTGAGCGAGAAATGCAGAAGAAAGGAGATCGGTAGACGACTCCTGCGGGCAGTTGAACAGTGGTCAAAGGAGAAGGATGCTACGGAAGTAAGATTAAATATCTGGGAATTTGACAACGGACCGCTGAGGTTCTACGAAAAAGAGGGCTACCGTACGCTTAGACGCACGATGGTACGGAAGCTTTGATCGGTATGGATCGCTGAAATTAAAGGAGGTCATATGGCCAAGACAAAAAACCTTAAGGAGATTCTAATTTTGCTGCGGAAATACAGCCAGTTGATCGTCGATCTCGGCTATGCAGCGGTGCTGGAGGACAATCTTGAACTGGCCCAGGAAGCTTTCAGGGTGAAGACAGAGATTAAGGAACTGGATTATCAATTGAGGAAGGAAGCGTTGATGGTCGCGCGCTTATCAAGGTCGGCAAAGGAAGATATCCCGCAGATCGCCAACATACTGCAGATCGGGGTTGCGATAAAGGAAATATCAGATGGGATCGATGACTTGATCGAGATCGCGGTCAGAAACGTAGGTGTTCATCCGATAATCAGGATTGCATATTCGAGGAAGGATATCAGGATAACAAGACACGTTGTTGGTGAGGCATCCAAACTTGACGGAAAGAAGCTTGATGACATCAAAATGGATCCGGATGCTGGATTCAGGGTGATCGCAGTACGGCGCGAGAACGAGTGGACGCTTGACCCTCCAGGAGGTAAGAAGCTGCTGAATGGCGATATTGTGATAGTTGAAGGAAGAGACGTTGCCGCACGAAAGATGCAGGATTATGTCAAAGGCACGAAGAAGGAAACGAATAAATAGAAGAATAGTTACCGATATCCTTCTGCAGGCGACGCCGGTAGTCATTCTGACATCGGTTGGTGAGCTCTTTGCCGGCTCGATACTGGGTAAGATGCACGAGCGTTTGGATCTTATCCCCGGGCTGATAATTCTCGTGCCCGCAGTAATGGGACTCAGAGGTAATATCGGCACGGCCCTTGGCTCGAGAATATCAACGTCTCTACATCTGGGCCTTGTGGGCAGGAGATTTTCCTTTAGCAGATTCAACTTGAGTAACATCGGCGCCGGGTTTTCACTTTCGCTGACGGTTTCAATTATTATCGGGCTTTTCGCCCGATTCGTCTGTCACATCTTCGGACTTCCGAGTATCCCGTTGGTGAATTTACTGCTGATCGCAATCCTCGCGTCGGCGATGGCTTCACTCGTGCTCATACCATTTACGGTAACGCTCACCTATTTTGCATTCAACAGGCGCCTGGATCCAGATAATATAGTGGCACCGATCATCGGTATGGTTGGTGATATCATAACCGTGGCCGTGGTATTCATCGCCGCCGATATAGTTTTACGACTCAAGATTGACGAAGCATGGAGCCTGTTGTTTTTGCCGGTCGTGCCAATGATCATCAGACGAATGCCCTCTCGATACAAACTCCTGAATATCCTTAAACAGAGTATCCCGATTCTGTTCGTGTGTACAATGTTGGGTGTTCTGGCCGGGATATATCTACATTGGCAATACGAGAAATTCTATCTTGTCCCCGGACTTCTCATTCTGGTGCCGCAGATCATTGCGAAAGCCGGCAGTATCGGCGGTATCTTCGGCGCACGGTTTTCGTCCGGGTTGCATCTCGGCTACCTAAGGCCCTACCGGGTGAATGACTATGTGATAAAAAACTTCATCGGAGCGATTGCTTTAGCACTCGTGATCTCTCCCCTGGTGACAGTGATAACTAAGTTCGGGGCAGACCTTTTCAGGATACCGATTGTACCGATCATTCCACTCTTCTTCATTAACCTTTTTGCCATTTTGACAATAACTCTGATCGTATTTCTTCTCGATTTCGTGACTGCCTCGCTGTCTTATAAGATCAGGATTGACCCGTCAAATTCGGTCATACCATTTGTGACGAGTCTGGGTGACATCATAGGTACGGTCATTCTTGTGTTGGCGATAAGTATGTTTCTGTGAGCAGTTTGATTTTGTCGTTACGACTTTATCATCACGAGTAGCATCTTGAACTTCTGGACCGCCTTGAGCGCGTGCGGTTCGTTTGCCGGCATGATTATCATTTCCCCGGCTTTCAGTGAATGTTCAGTGCCAGATATCGTTATTACTCCATGGCCGTCGATTATGTAGACAAGCGCATCAAAAGGCGCAGTGTGTTCGCTCAATCCCTGGCCGCGGTCGAAGGCGAAAACGGTTACGGTGCCGGTTTTTTTGTTGATCACCTCACTGCTCACAATGGCGTACTTCTGATAATCAATGATGCTCTGCAGATCGATTGCCTGTGACAGCAGATGTTTGGTTTTGTTAATATTATGATTCATTTATCTCCTTCAGTACTATCTCATCGTGATGTATTATTGAAATAGATTCTTATATTACTGCTTCATTATAGTTATACATGTTTGAGTGTCAATCTACGGATGCTTTGCCCGTTCTGAGCCAAGATGCCCAGTCAAGCCGTCCGTTTTCCGCGGCCATGACAGCAGCCGCTTCCCAATCGTATTCCAACATAACCTGCTGAGCACTCCACTCTCCGTTATCTTCACTGACTATAGAGTAGCGCGCATGTGGTGAACCAGCCTGCATCACGTGGAGATATGGGTTGTCATCCCTGAAGGCAGGTAATCCAGCGCTCCCCGGGTTGACAACGAGTATGTCTTTTTGCAGGTTGACCGACTGTGGGACATGATCGTGCCCGCATAGTATCACCGGGCACCCTATGTTCTTAGCCATCCGGCACATGTCCTCCCTGCTTCTTGATACAGCACCGTCGCTACAGACATCCCAGAAAAAATAGCATGTATCCGATTGAGGCGTGGCATGGCAGGCGAACAGATCGTCATCGACAATTCGTGTTGCCGGGATTTCACGCAGCCATTCGATATGCTTTGGTTCGAGATTTCTCCGGACATGACACAGGGTAGGCGATGGTTCAGCATCGCCGGGGGTCAATATTAGTTTATCTTCATTGCCGAAAACGGAAAGAATGTCTCTTTGCATGAGCATTTCAGCAGTGCTTACAGGCTCGAGTGGGCCGTAAAGAGAATCCCCGAGGTTGATGATCCGCTCGATGCCGTGACTCTTGATGTCCTTGAGAACCGAAGCGAGTGCCAAGCTGTTTCCGTGTATATCAGAAATTATGGCATATCTTCTCATGAATACACTCTGTCCTTGGTGTTCATGCTGGATTGAACAGTAAGGGAACCGCCTCTTGATATATGACTCTTAGGGCAGTTTTTTACGAAACCCTTATCTGCCCCGTTCAGCAAGCCACTGCTTGAACTGCTCGCCGCCCGGTATTTTGTTTATCCAGTCCGTAATTTTTTGAAGCCCTTCATGGCGTACTGTTATCAATTCATCAAGGCTCGATGGCCGGTGCGCGGTGACATCCTCTTCGAAAAGGTGCAGCGGGTAATTGTAGCTTCGAGGCAATTCCTGGATTTCGCTCGGCGCGAAAGTCGAGAGGATGACTCCAGACAAGAGCGCCTGGTGGATGAAGATGAGATAGCGCTCGTCGCTTTCGTAAAGTTCAGTAAGTTCGGGTGCCTGGTAGATTTCAAAGAATTTGTCCTGCCATGTTTTGAACAAGCCGTCTTCCGGACGGATCACCAATATTCCGGCATTGAAGTATGGTCTCAAGATGTTTTGATCGACGTGTGTTTTCATCGGGAACACGCGTTCTTCAGGCACATTACAATAACGGTATACCAGCGACCAGAACGGATCGATCGGTTTGTCATACAATGAACCAACATTTGCATGGTGGACGGGCCGGTAACCAAGATTCTTATCAGCGGCGAGCAGAAGGTCCGCGGGCTCTTGCAGTATTATTGTATTTGAACTTACCCAGGCGAGGATATCTGTTTTACCATCGGCCAATGATTCGGCGAGTGCTGCTGCGCGAATATCGGCCGCGAAAAAGAATCGCGCAATTTCACGTTCGATCTCGAATGAAATCAACTCAGCATTCAATTCGGTAATTCTTTTTCTGAATGGTTCTGAAGGCTGTGGGCCGAAGTCTGGCACGAAACACCAGATCGGGGATTGCGAGAGATCTCCTCCGAAATTGCGTATGCTTTCGATCAGTAGCAGCGTGTTTGCTTCTGACCATTCTACCGGGTAGGCAACAGTGGTGAAGATGAGCTTAGTGTTGTCAGGCATTTCCTTACCCGCGTACAGGCAAAGAGTAGTGGCAATCAGTATGAAAGCGCAAGCCACGAGAACAGGCTGTAGGTGCTTTTTTGTTCGTGAGCGGCATTTCATACTATTTAGTAGGGCATACCGGAAGAATGACTCTGTCGTAGATCTCGTTCAGTACCTGTGCCAGAGCAGTGTACATCGCGGAAAGTCCGCAGACAATTCCTTCAAAGCCGGCAACAATCCGTAATGCGGAGCTGTTGAATATTTCGCTTAGTGCGAGAAGGAAAAAGAGCGTTGCCAGGGAGAAAAATACGAATTGAAGGGCGCGGTTTATCTTCAATGTTCCTATGAACATCACTGCTGTGAAAATGCCCCACATGATCAGGTATGCTGCCATCGCGGCTGGCAATGGTGCACTAATCATCCCGATTCTCGGAAACAACACGAGAGCTACGAGTGAGAGCCAGAAGAGACCATAAGAAGTGAATGCTGTGGTCCCGAAGGTGTTTCCTTTTTTCCATTCCATTACACCGGCGAATATTTGGGCAAGCCCTCCATAAAAGATACCCATTGCCAGGATCATGCTGTCAAGGCCGTATAACCCGGCATTGTGCAGGTTGAGAAGCACAGTTGTCATGCCAAAACCAAGCAGGCCCAGCGGGGCTGGATTGGCCATCGTATCCCTTATCGTTGTGACCGATTCATTTGACGGGTGAGTCATTTCTGCTCCTTTTCAGTTATTCCTTTATTCAACCAGCTGATCTCAAAATAGGATAGAACGGATTTATACCACACGGAGAGTGCAGTGGCCACTTTTTGAGTATATTCATGGTGTTTTGCTTGTCAATAATCTGTGGTGGAAAATCGATAAATTTCATATTGACAAGTTTTATTATATTAGTATAATTGCTTTGAGTCGCATGATTTGTTGGAGGTACCGCAGAATACTCATATTCGCAACCCTCAATAAATGTGGACTTGAAAGGAGAAAAAATGGTGTATGGAAAGGTGAAATGGTTCGATAGCAGGAAAGGGTACGGATTCATCGAGAAAGAAGACGGTACCGGTGATGTATTTGTGCACTACGCTGACATTGCGGGTGAAGGTTACCGGTCCCTTAGAGAAGGCGAGAGAGTTAAGTTTGAGATTACCCAATCCCCCAAAGGGGACAAAGCAACAAAAGTCGAACTTGCATAACACACAATAACCTGAATAAAGCCCCCGGAAGGGGGCTTTATTTTTTACGACAAACAAATGTGGCTGAGCATTCAACCCGTAAGAATTGGTATCTTTGTGAAGAATACTACAGGACGGCGCTTAGATCAATCCTTGTGCCACGACATGTTCTCGAGATATTGGCGGAGGTGGCCGGCGGTTCGGAATTTATGGATGATCAGTGATCTCTTCAAGCCGCAGCATATTCCTTTTATCTCCTGTGGATGTTTTCGGTAGTGCTGTGCACCGCCTAGGATGTCGTAGAAGATACGTATAAGATTGCAGACGTCGTCGCGGATATTTTCCGCATCAGGTGAACCCCAATTATACATATCAACTAGTTTTACGATGAACGAAAGTCCCTGGCGTTTGATGATGATGTTATCATCGTGAAGGTCGCCGTGATATTCACGGGCTCTGTGTATTTGTTCGACCCCGGCGGCGAGGGCATGCAGCAGGTGAAGTCCTTCGAATGGGGTGAGTCGCTTCCCTGGTTGGCGTGCCACGAAATCGCTCAGCAATTCGCCTTCGACGTAGTCTGATATCATCACGGTCGTTGGTTCTCTGTAAAGATTTATTCTTTCTTGCGTGTGATATTGTATCAGGATGGAGCAGTGACGGAGCCTGTGGAGTTTTCTTGCGTAGAACTTCGTGGCCCGATCATGCCTGTTTCTCTGGGGGAAGAATACCTTTGCCGCCCTTTCGACCCCCGTATTTCTTTCCCTGACGCGGTATACTTCGCCTTCCCATCCACTACCCAGCGAAGCGAGAACCTCATACTTGCCGGCGATGATACGCCCGGGTATAAGGTTAAAACTTTCGATTTGTCTTCCCGTTTTCATGCTATTTACTTTATCCCTCACTACTATATTGCGTGTGTCCGAAATGTCAATATTTCTTTATGAACCTAGCGGGTGCTCTTTCTGGACCCAGCGTTGACTTGGAGGGCGTTTTGTCTATACTGGTAGTTAAACACGAATCAATCGTATGTTATCTCATGAAAGGAGCCGTCATGGACATGTTGAGTAAAAGGAAAGGTTTATCCAATTGGAGCTTCATTGCTATGTTGGTCTTATTTTATATGGTAATGCCCACGTTGACATCCGGCAAGCAAATATCTGAAAAAGAAAAGGTCAAGATCATTGAGACTGTCTGCTCCCTTCTGGAAAGTAATTATATAGATCCTGATATGGGGAAAACAGTCAGCGCACAACTTAGTGCTAGTCACAGCCAAGGGGAATATAGGGAAGTATCGTCGGCCGAAGAATTCGCCGCCCAGTTGGACGCTGATCTCACAGAGTGGAGCAGCGATAAACATCTTGGGGTAATATACGATCCTGAATGGGTGATGCAAATAAGAGAAGAGGGTCCTGAAGATGCATACCTCACTGAGGAAATGGTTAATGAAGAGAGAATGGGTAATTTTGGCTTCAGGCGAATGGAAATCCTGGACGGGAACGTTGGTTATCTTGATCTGAGGATCTTTTTTCACCCTAAATACGCCGGGGAAACGGCGGTGGCGGCGATGAATTACCTGTCAAATTGCAGAGCAGTGATTATAGACCTGCGAAGCAATGGCGGTGGCTGGGGCGATATGGTTTCCTTGTTGTGCAGCTATTTCCTTGATAATGAAGAGTGTGTGCACCTTAATTCAGTGTATTCCCGTCCTGATGACCGGTATTACCAAAGCTGGACATTGCCCTACGTGCCGGGAAGGATACTGGCTGATGTTCCTTTGTATATCCTTACATCCAGGTCGACCTTCTCGGCGGCCGAAGAGTTCTGCTATAATCTCAAATACCTCAAGAGAAGTACGATCGTCGGTGAGCGGACACGTGGTGGAGCTCATCCGATCAGCTCACAGGTTCTTGACGACGATCTCATACTGATAATACCGGAATGCGCTTCTATTCACCCGGTCACGCAGAGCAACTGGGAAGGAGTGGGTGTCGAGCCGGATGTTGAAGTACCTGCAGATGAAGCGTTCAATGTTGCGTATTCGAATATTATTAGGCAACTTCGCGATACGGTGCTGGACAATAGAGAAAAGGCTTTCTATCAGTGGCATCTTGATGGATTCAGTGCAAGACTCAATCCAGTGGTTGTTGAGCCTTATGTGATGCAATCGTATGCGGGTAAGTATAGTTCATTGTATATCATTTATGAGAACGGGTCCTTGTTCTACCGTCGCGGTGATCGTATGAGATACAGAATGACACCGATGAGCCAGACTCTTTTTCTAGTTGATGACCAGAGCAATATTAGGATCAGGTTCAAGAAAGAAAAAGATATCGTCAGCGGGATTGTTGCTTTGTATAGTGACGGCAATAGCAGTGAATATAAGCGGGAAGTAGAATGAGGTGGATCTTTAATCGATAAATGGGGGTCAATCAATGCATATCATACATCTGAAGGAAGCAAAAAAGTACGAACCGGAAAAAGGTTGGCTTCGCGCAAGCGTATGCTGCCAGAATAATGTATCGATAGAATATTTCGTTAAGCCAGGCAAACACTCATCGCCGCTACACGACCATCCTCAAGAGCAAGTATGTGTTGTCATAAAGGGCAGGATGATGGTCAGGAGCGGAGATGGCGAGGAAGCCATGCTCGAACCAGGCGATGCTGCTCATTTTGAGCCTAACGAACCGCACGCGGTCGCGAATGCTATCGATGAGGAGTCGATCGGCATAGATATCTTTGTGCCGGGCCGGTCGTTCGACTTCTGGCTTAAAAGGAAGAGCTGAGTATTCTGGTTGAAACGGTGTAGACAAAGAATTATTTTCATTATACTCGTCATCCATTTGGAATGCCCCTCACCGTGAAAATTTCTGCTGTTCAAATATCCTTTTCATTTGCGAGAAGATTGTCAAAGATCCTTTGGAGGTCGTCCTCAAATTGCCCGATCTCTTGTTTCGAGAATCCCACGTAGAATAGCCGAGTCATGTCTTGAGATACTTCCGTATATTTTTTTTCAAAAGTCTTATCTTTCTCTGTTCGCTCTATCAATATTATGCGGCGGTCGTCACGGCACTGGATGCGGGACACGTAGCCCGATGATTCGAGCCGGTCAAGCATGCTTGTCAGGGTCGATTTGCCGAGCGAGGTTCTTCTTGCCAGTTCGTTGATCGGGATCCTGCTCGTGTGCCAGAGCGCGAACATGATTCTCCCCTGGGCAGGGTTTAATTCTATGCCGTTGTCTCTCAGTTTGCGACTGAATATCCGGCCTGCAAGTTGATGTATCTTGGCAATGAGAAAACCGCCATGGCGCTGTCTTTTCATGTTGTCTCCAATATTTTGAAGCCAAAGGCCTGGCCCTTATACCAACCCTTAGTTTTCTTTGGGTACAACCGCAGGACGGTGTGATCCGGGTCGTGCGGGCCTTCGGGATAATAGCGCTTCCATCCCTCTTGCCAAAGTGCTTCCCTGAGGTGGGGATCGTCAAGGATCTCGATGTTCCCCGCGAGCATGAGACCATGGAAGTCATTTGGCGCGCAGTAATATACACAGACCGCGGAGTTGTCCTTTATCTGTGCAATTTTCTCCGAGGAAGTGTTGGTAGAAAAAAGGATCATTAAATCGTCTCTGTGATCCTTGAACATATGGACCAGCTTCGGGAATTTCGTCTTGTTGCGTAGATTGAACATGCACCTTGTCTGCGGATATCCCTCTTTATCTATTGTCGTGACGTACGCGGCATCCGCAGATTCGAGCAGTTCGATACTCGCACGTTTTATCTCTTTTTCATCCATGTTTTCTCCTTCTGTTTAATTCTATATAGTATAGTTCGATATAGTAATAATGTCAAGTACTTCTTTTGGCATATCGGAGTATCTGACATTTGACAAAACTGCGAGGATATGTATCATTATAAGTTAGACTAAGCAGGGCGAAGAACGTGGAGAACAAACACATAAGAATCAGCAAATTCCTGAGCCTTGTGCTCAGACACAAGCCCGAGACAATTGGGCTGGAATTGGATAGTGAGGGATGGGGTGATGTGGGGGAATTGATAAGAAAATCCTTTGATGCCGGTGTTGTGCTCGACAGGCCGATCCTGCGGCAAGTTGTAGACGGCGGGGAGAAAAAGAGATTCAGCTTCAATTCTGATGGTTCAAAAATCCGCGCAAATTACGGACACTCAATACCTGTGTTGCCGGTTCATGAACCCGTCGAGCCACCGGAATTTCTCTATCACGGCACGGCGAAGGAGTATGTCGGGTCAATTGACAGCGAAGGGATCGGTCCGGGAGCGAGGCAGTACGTTCATCTTGTTGAGGATATGAAGACGGCTATACAGGTAGGAAGCAGGCACGGAGAACCGGTAGTGATCATTGTCAAGGCAAAATCGATGCATGAAAGTGGATATGAATTCTTCAAAACCGAAAGCGGTATCTGGTTGACAAAAGAAGTGCCGAAGGAGTATATTGAAATAGAAGGCTCAAAAAAGCTGAAATGAGGCTGAAACAAAGCTTGAGCCCTGTCCTTCATTGACAACTATCCCCTTGCACCTAGAATAGAAGATATGATATACCGCAAGTTCGGCAAGACGGGCATCGAGCTATCACAATTGGGCTTCGGTGCCATGAGATTTCCGCTGACTGATAAGTACGATCCGACGAAGATCGATGAGGTCAGAGCCGCCCGGATGATACACTATGCGATCGATAACGGTATCAATTACATAGATAACGCGTATCCTTACCACCGTCAGACGAGTGAGATTTTCTTAGGCAAAGCACTCAAGCATGGGTACCGTGAAAAAATACATTTGGGGACAAAACTGCCAGTGTGGTTGGTAAAATCGAGAACCGACTCACAGAAATATTTCAATGAACAATTGCAGCGGCTGCAGGTCGACCATATAGATATGTATTTGCTGCATTCCCTCGGTAAGAACGGCTGGAAAACAGTTAATGAATATGGTATTTTGGAGTTTCTGGATAGAATGCTTGATGCTGGCAAGATAGGGTATGCTGGTTTCTCATACCATGGTGATTTGCCGCTCTTCAAGGAGATCGTTGATGCGTATTCGTGGACGTTCTGCCTGATCCAGCTCAACTATGTCGATGACCAATATCAGGCAGGGCTTGAAGGTTTGGAGTATGCCTACGCTAAGGGCCTTGCTGTTATGATCATGGAGCCTCTGCGTGGTGGTAAACTGGCGAACAATATTCCGCTCGAAGTCATGAGCATCATTCAAAATTCAAATAGGCCGCAGACACCTGCCGAGTTTGCCATGCGGTGGGTTTTGAACCGACCCGAAGTGAGTTGTATGTTGAGCGGTATGAGCACATTGGAGCAGGTGAAAGCGAACGTGCGTTTTGCGTCCGAGGACCATGTGAACAGTCTCAGTGCGGATGAGCTAGAACTTTATGACCGGGCGAAAAAATTCTACCATTCGAGGACGAAGGTGAGCTGCAGTCAATGTGGTTATTGTCAGCCCTGTAAACAGAAGATTCCAATATCCTTTATTTTAGACCTGTACAATGATGCGTGCATGTACGACGCAGTAGAGGAGTCAAGCTGGGCTTATAAGGTATTCATCAAACCAGAGAACAAGGGTGATCAGTGTAACGAGTGCGGGGAATGCGAGGAGAAATGTCCGCAGAAAATCCCGATCACTGAAATGCTCAAGGAAGCACATGAGCTGCTCAAATAGGAGGTGATGGATGAAAGAACAGAGAGGCCATGAGAACCGAGATGATCTGGCGGGTGAACATCCATTCGGAGATACGGGTCAACTCATTTTACTCATCGTCTTCCTGATCGTGTGGGTATTGGATTCCTTCATACTCCGTACTTCAGTATTTCCTGCGCGTTTCGTTTCGTTATTCATTAGAATTCCGCTGGGTCTGATTTTTATTGGCGCGGCAGCTTACTTTGCCAAAGAAGGTATGCGTATCGTTTTTGGTGAGGAACGTAAAGAGCCTGCGGTCATCACTTCTGGCGTGTTCGGCCGGGTCCGGCATCCGGTATACCTAGGTTGTATTCTTTTCTACCTTGGAATGGTGGTCTTCACTCTTTCGATCTTCTCGGCGGTGGTCTGTGTGGTTATCATGATATTCTATCACTACATTTCCAAGCACGAGGAGCGATTGCTGCTCAATAAATTCGGTAAAGAATATGAGGAATACATGAAGTCCGTGCCCATGTGGATACCGCGGATTTGAGCCATTCCATGCTAATAATACCGGGGCAGTCCCGAATACCGTATTGTTTTTTGCGTCTTGATTTTAGATATAGGCTCTTTATCTTCTCCATTGTGCGGTACCGTGTCGATCGTGTTGTGACATAGATATGATTGGTTTTGCCTTTTTGCTTGTAGTACTGTCAGCTGTGCTGCATGCCAGCTGGAATTTTCTGACCAAGAGAGTGTCAGGAAACTTGAGCGTTCTGTACATCGGCATTTCAGCAATGTGCGTCCTCTTGCTGCCGTTTGTGCTTCTCCTCTGGGAGTCAGCTCCGTTGAGCCCATCTGCATATCCTTTTGTCATTGCGACGGGCGCCATTCACGCCCTTTATTTCTTTGCGCTATCGCAGGCATACAAATACGGCAATATCTCCGTGGTGTATCCTGTGGCCCGTGGTTTTGGTGTCATTGGCACAGCGATCGTCGCAATCGCCGCGCTTAATGAGAGCGTATCTTTCTTGGGACTCTGTGGTATCATCAGCACCGGGTTCGGGATATTTGTAATCGGAGCCAGTGTTGGAAGAGGCGTTGAGAGCAGAAAGGGTTTGTGGTTCGCTGTTCTGGTCGGATTCACAATGATCGGGTACTCGATCGTTGATAAATCAGCTATGGCTTTGGTCAGTCCGGTCATCTACATTTTTTGGCTGTTTCTACTGAGCATGATCCTGCTTACACCCTATATGCTGATTGCTAGAAGACGTGAACTTTCCGCCGCTTGGAAGGAGCACAAAAGATACGGGATTATCATTGGGCTGGGCGCCACGGCAGGTTATCTGTTGATTCTTTCTGTCTTCCGCACGGCGCAGGTTAGTTATGTGGTTGCCGTGAGAGAACTTTCAGTAGTGCTGGGGTCACTCCTTGGCGTAGTGTACTTGCATGAATCGCTGTCGACCAGGAAATTGATCGGTATTTTAATGGTTGTCGCTGGGCTGGTATTGGTCAGGATAGCGTAGTATGCGCGTGTGGCCTGGTGTCTGCACTTTGTTGATAATGGGCGAATGAGTCGTCTAATGAACAATACCTTGGAGAGTAAAGGAAGGTAGAATAATGAAGAACAATAGATGGTGCAGGGCTTTTTTGCTTGTTGCCGTGGGGTTCCTGGCTTGCCAGGCCCGTATTCGGGTCAATCCGTATGTTCTGATGCGGACCGAATTAGGGGATATCGTCGTTGAAATATATTCAGACAAAGCGCCATTGACGGCAAAGAATTTCATGCGTTATGTTGATGAAAACCGCTTTAGTGATGCTTTTTTTTACCGGGTAGTAAGGTTGGATAATCAACCCCATGATGCAGTGAAGATCGAGGTTGTGCAGGGAGGCATAGGTTTTGTCGAGAGTGATTTAAGGTTACCTACGATTGACCATGAAAGCACGAAAAAAACCGGCGTATTGCACGAGGACGGCGTTATTTCAATGGCCCGAGCATCTCCTGGTACGGCAAGTTCAGAATTCTTCATTTGCATCGGCGACCAGCCCGAATTGAATTTCAATGGCAAGCGAAATCCGGACGGAGGGGGTTTTGCGGCATTCGGCAGCGTCGTGGAAGGCATGGATGTTGTCCGCCAAATACATGTGGGAGAGGCCGATGGACAGATGCTGAAAACGCCAATAAGAATTACCGAAGTCAGGCGCGTGAAGAAGCGTGAAATGCAAGCAGACTCCTTATGAGTACTGATGAGGCGTCCTTAGTTGACCGCGATTATTTAAGGGCTAATTTGCTACCCTTCACGCGAAAGGCATTCAGAATGCTGCCAGAATTAGATGGGCCAAATATTATAGATGTTGGTTGCGGAACCGGAGTCGTGACACTCGAACTCGCACGGTTAAGCAACGGCCGGGTTGTCGGTGTCGATATTGACCAGACGGCGTTGGACCGTTTAAAGAGTAGTGTTGAGCAGGTGGATTTCGGCTATCGTGTATCGGTAGTTAAATGTTCGATGTGTGACATGAAGTTTGCGGCAAATAGTTTTGATATCATTTGGAGTGAAGGTTCGATATTCGTGATCGGTTTTGAACAGGGCTTAGCGCGGTGGCGCAATTTCATTCGCGCGGATGGGTTTCTCGTAGTGCACGCAAGAATGATTGATATCGAAGAACGGGTCCGTATGATTCCGAAATACGGCTACTGTTTGCTGAAAAACTTTTTCGTTCCTAAAGATGCTTGGTGGAATGGATACTATGGCCCTCTGGAGCGGCATCTTGACGGACTCCTTCACGGATGCAAGAAGGACACAGACGTTCTTCCATTGCTGAAAAAGATCCAAAAGGAGATCGATGAGTTCAAGACTAATCCCGAGTATCAGGGTTCCGTGTTTTATTTGTGTCAGAAAACCGGGGAGTAGTGGATATGAAGAACTACAGAAAAGAATTATGGTTCAACACAAGGAAGCGCGTGGAACTGCTCAACATTACGCCAGAGGTCGAGTTGGCCTTGCGGGAAAGTGGAATAAGCGATGGGTTTTGTCTCGTGAACGCGATGCACATAACCGCAAGCGTATTCATCAATGACGATGAAGCGGGGCTGCACGATGACTTTTTGAAATGGTTGGAGCAAAATATCCCGCACGACCCCAAAAGATACCGTCATAACCTGACCGGCGAGTCAAACGCCGATGCTCATATCAAAAGGCAATTCATGGGTCGCGGTGTCGTTATTGCCGTAACCGACGGCAAGTTGGATTTCGGTCCGTGGGAACAGGTTTTCTACGGTGAATTTGATGGCCGTCGTAAGAAGAGAGTTCTGGTAAAGATAATCGGCGAGTAGTATTTCCTGTGGTTTGAAGTTCACCCGGTCTTGAAATCCAGCATAATCTGAATAAGATTTGTCATGTCAAATAATGATGATTTGATCAATCCCAGACCGGTCCTGAGATTCCTTAGCGACGCTACGATCGAAAGGATCATCTCTGAAGCTCGTGATGTTCTATGCAAATTAGGTATCGAGATTCATAATCAGGTTATCCTTTCCATGTTGCAGGAGCACGGCGCAAAGGTCGATAAGAGCGCAAATCACGTGTTTCTTACCGACGGTGTCATCGATACTGCGCTGAAGACGACACCCGGTTCGTTCAAACTCTATGATGTCCTGGGTAATGAGACGCATGATATGTCCGGATACAACGTGTATTTCACACCGGGTTCGGCAGCATTGAACTTGCTTGACGGGAAAACGCAGAAGATAAGGAAGCCGGTGACTGAAGACTATGTGAATTATGCCAAATTGATGAGCCTGCTGGGTAATATTGCATCGCAATCGACCGCATTCATTCCTGCCGACGTTCATGAATTGATTTCTGATAGCTACCGTCTCTATCTCAGTCTAGTGTATTGCGAGAAGCCGGTCGTGACGGGTGCATTCACGATCGATGCGTTCAATGTGATGAGGGACCTCCAGATTACGGTACGAGGTAGCGCCGAAGAACTGGCTGCTAAACCACTCACTGTCTTTTCATGTTGTCCGACATCGCCCCTGAAATGGAGTGATGTGACATCTCAGAATGTTGTAGATTGCGCCCGGTCATCGATACCGGTGGAATTCATTTCAATGCCTTTATCCGGGTTCATGGCACCGGTGACGCTCATCGGGACGCTGGTACAGCATACCGCGGAGACGCTCAGCGGAATTGTGATCAGTCAACTCACGAATCCTGGTGTACCAGTACTTTATGGCGGTTCGCCCGCAGTATTCGACGTCCGTTACGAGACGACACCGATGGGTGCCATCAGTACCCAGATGATCGATTGTGCCTATAATGAGATCGGTAAGTACCTGGGGATTCCGACCCAGGCTTACATATCATTGAGCGATGCTAAGCAGCTGGATGCACAGGCCGGACTCGAATCCTCGATGGGTGCGACACTGGCCGCGCTCGCCGGCATTAACAGCATATCGGGTCCGGGTATGCTCGATTTCGAGAGCTGCCAGAGTCTGGAGAAGCTGGTGCTCGATAATGAGATCTGTGGAATGACACTCCGTCTGATCAAAGGCATTCAACCAAAGGAGGATTTTCCTGCCCTGCCCAGGTTCGAGGAATTGCTCAGAGAAAAGCATTTGCTCATCTCGGAACATACACAGAAATATCTCAGGGAGGAGATATGCCTGCCCGGTAGAGTGATCGATCGGGCTAATCGAACGCGATGGCAGGAAGAGGGTAGTTTGACTTTACTGGAACGCGCGCGACGTGAAGTCGATGAATTGCTCAACAAATATGAACCTTCGCGTCTTCCTGAGAACGTGAAGAAAGAATTGACTGACATAATGTTAAATGAAGCACGACGCTACGGTATGGAAAACTTGCCCGAGATCATCATATGAGGGATGTGATCGAAATCAGAAAGCAGGAAATAATCCCAAGCCAGGAAGATGCATTTGCGCTGCAGGGGATTTCCTCGGGTAGCAAAGTATCTTCTAATATCATCTTGCTCTTTGACCAGGCGGTAAAGATTTTTGCAGAGCATGCACAACCGGTTGGAATAATTGCGGAGATAAGCAAGAATGATTTTGGAATTATTTATGCAGGAGAAGGACGTAACGAGACCGATACGCCCGTTGCCGAAATTTTCCAGAAAGCAGATCGCCTTGCCCTATTTGCCACAACCGTGGGCCAGGGTCTGCATGATAAGATCAACGAACTTTTCGTCAACAAGGACTTTGCACTGGGCAGCATGCTGGACTCGGTCGCATCGGCCGGTGTCGAAAAGGCGGCAGACGTGCTTGAGGCGTTTTTTGGTAGTACCGTGACGCGTGGAATCGAAGATGACAAAAATATTGCGGTAATGCGCTACAGTCCGGGATATTGCGGCTGGCATGTCAGCGGTCAGCGGAAGTTGTTTGAATATCTGAAGCCCGAAGAAATAGGCATAACCCTGCGAGCCAGCTATCTCATGGAACCTCTTAAATCTGCTTCTGGAGTATTTATTGCCGGCGGGGTTGATATACACTTCTTTGCAGATACTTATTCCTTCTGCAGTCAATGCGAGACCCATTCGTGCCGTGAGAGGATGTACAGAATCGAACATTCAATCAATGCTTCAGAACCCGGCGAGCAACCTGCATCAATTGATAAACGTCGAAAGGAGTGAGATGGATATCTTAAGGCAAATTGCGCTGGTGCTTCAGCGTGGCGACAGCAGTGGGATCAATGAACTCCTGCAGCAGGCTTTAGACAACAAACTTGGGCCAAGAGAGATACTGGATGATGGTTTGATTGCAGGTATGAACGTTGTCGGGGACAGATACAAAAAGCATGAGATCTTTTTGCCTGAGGTGTTGCTTGCGGCCAAGGCGATGCACGTGGGCATGGACAAATTGAAACCACTTTTTCTTAAAGATGAAGTGCCGTCTCGCGGGCGCGTGGTTATCGGTACGGTGCAGGGTGATATCCATGACATCGGGAAGAATCTTGTTGCGATAATGTTGTCCGGCGCCGGTTTTGAGGTTATCGATCTGGGTAAGGATGTGCCACCGAAGAAGTTTATCGAGACCGCAGTTGAGCAAAATGCCAAGGTCATCGGCATGTCCGCCCTCCTTACGACAACCATGCCCGTAATGAAAAAGGTGATCGGGGAGCTAAAGGAAAAAGGGCTCAGCGGAAGGATCAAGACGGTCATCGGAGGTGCTCCGGTTTCAGAGGAATTCGCCGACCATATCGGCGCTGATGGTTACGGGTACGACAGCGTGCAAGCGGTGGACTGCATAAAGAGACTCATTTCCGCATCCTGAGATGAGGCAATTTCACGATCGCCTGGCTGCCGGTGAAGTGTTGGTCGCTGACGGTGCCATGGGTACGATGCTGATGGAACGCGGGCTTAAGGCAGGAAACCCTCCCGAATCATTCAACATGGAGCGCCCCGATGCGCTTGAGGAAGTTGCGCGAGAATATCTGGATGCTGGTGCCGACATAATACAGACAAACACCTTCGGCGCCTCGCGTCTCAAACTAGCACAGTATTCTTTGGGCGACATGGTCGATCAGATAAATAACATTGCGGTCCTAGCAGTCAGGAGAGTTGTGGAAAGACATGCTTACATCTCGGGTTCCTGCGGACCTACCGGCCAGTTTCTCAAACCGTATGGCGATGTTGAACCGGCCCAGATGCTCGATGTGTTCAGGGAACAGATAGGTGCACTTGTCAGCGCCGGTGTCGATTTGATTTGCATCGAGACCATGAGTGACCTGCGGGAGGCGACGTGTGCCGTGAAGGCGGCAAAAGAATTCAGCTCAATTCCCGTGATGGCGACGATGACCTTCGATCATACACCCAAAGGTTTCTACACTATTATGGGCGTAACGATTGAAGAAGCAGTGAAAGGGCTCGAAGCCGCAGGTGCTGACATTGTAGGTTCGAATTGCGGCAATGGCATTGAGAACATGGTGCTGATTGCCCGGGAATTCAGAAAACTCACTGAGCTCCCGGTTCTCATCCAGTCAAACGCCGGTATCCCTGAATTGATAGGTGACACGGCAGTCTATCCGGAGACTCCGGATTTCATGGCGGAAAAGGTGGAGGATCTATTGAGAGCCGGCGTAAATATCATTGGCGGCTGTTGTGGGACAACGCCGGAGCACATTAGGGCGATCAGAAAGGTCGTCGATGCATACAAACATTCATAGATTTGATGTTGTAATATCGGTACTTTTTCTGCTTCGCAGATAGATTACAATGATGAAAGAATTTGATCACAGCGATGACATATTAATGAATGTGTGAGCCTGTCCCCAAAGGGGTGTAACCAAATGGTAGTTTGTTGCGTGTAATCATAAAGGAGGCATGATGAGTGCGGGCGAATCAATTGCATTAGTCTTCAATTTCTTCGTTGTCGGAGCGATTATCTTCGGGGCTATTTGGTTTCAATATATGAAGAGGAAAAAGCACTACGAGGCGGTGGTCAAGGCGCTCGAACTGGGGAAGAATCCCGATGAAGTGAAGGAACTCTTCGGGAGCGAGAAGGTCCCGCGAGTGAAGAACGGTAAAGGTCTGGTCAAGAGCGGCATCATTACCATAGGCATCGGTGTGGGCCTGGCGATGATGGGTATCTTTCTCCCCGAGGGTGCCATGGGTGGATTACTTGCGTCTGCCGTTTTCGTGGTAGTGCTTGGACTTTCTTTGGTTCTTGCGTATGTATTCACCACGAAGAAAGACAAGAGCGAATAATCTTTGGTGTCAAAAACAGATGATGTTGGATGTTTGATAGAAAGGTCAAGGAATGGTGATGAGCAAGCGATGACAAGGCTCATCACCATTCACAAAGGATTGGTGTTTACGATCATTATGCGAATGACCAATGATTACCATACGAGCGAGGATCTCACGCAAGATACTTTTATCAAGGCCTTTATGAATATCAAGAGGGTTAAGAGCGGAGAGCACTTTCGCCCGTGGATCTGTACGATTGCACGTAACGTCGCGCGTGACTACCATCGCCGGGCAAAGAATAGTGCTGCAGTATCCTTTGATCAGGTTAAGGAATTCCACGGGCACTGGGATGATTCAATAAGGAAGCGCGTGGTCATCCAGGATGCCCTGGCTAAATTGGCGGAGAGGGACCGGATGATGTTGACCCTCACGTATTACCAAGGATTGACCCTCCGTGAAGTTGCTGATGTCATGAAGATGACCGAGAGTAATGTAAAAGTATGCATTCATAGAGCCAGGAAGAGGTTGAGAAAGCAGTTAGAGGGGTATGAAAATGAACTCGTGTGAGCACGTGGATAAAGTAATCGATTATCGGTTACATAGGTTGACTGGTAAGCAAGAGAAAGAATTCGAGGCGCATCTGGAGTCATGCGCGGTTTGCCGGCAGGAAATGGCGATTGAACTTGCGATCGAGGGAGAACTTGCAGTTGAGTTGAAACCCGGTTTCATCGAAGACAGAGTCATGGTTCATTTGCGCTTGCGGCGTGAACAGGGATTACGATCTTTGTGGCTGTATATCTACCGGGTAATCGTGCTTGGACTAACAGCGGCCGTTGTAACTTTCGTTTTAATGCCTTTCCTGCTGAAATTTCCGCTCAAATCATTTTTTGAGATAAGTCAACTTGCCTCCGGATTGGATGGTTTGCTCGACGGCCTGCCGCAGGTCAATCCCATTTTTGTGGCAGTTGGCTTTGGTTATGTCCTGCTGATCGCCAGTTCAATATACACATTAGCACGTACAAGACGCTGGCAATAATTGCGCCAGAGAATCACCTTTTCGGAACATATTTCCCTTTGATTGACATCTGCTTGCCGTTGTTTATAATACTAAGAAAATTGTTCTTGGTCCTCGATTGTGTACTTGAAAGGTCAATAAGGAGGAAATAATGAAAGTGAAGACCATAGTCATTCTCATTCTCGCAGTCCTTGCCCTGATACTCATCATACAGAACACTGAGGTGGTGCCGATACAAATTCTCTTCTGGCAATTGCTGATGTCCCGGATAATTTTGATCCTGTTATTGCTCGTCATCGGTTTCGCCATTGGTTTCATACTCGCCAAGTTTACGGGAAAGAAGGTTTCACCGCCGAAAGAAAGTTAGGCGGGTAGAATTCTCGCATAATGTCATGCTTTGCGTTGAATTCCGATTTCATTTTGATGGGCTGAGGCAAGGGTGAAAGTTGATCTGAGTGGAAAAGTGATTTTGGTGACTGGCGGTCCCGGCGGCATTGGAGATGCTGTAGTACGCCAGCTCGCCGAGTCCGGTGCAACGGTGGCAATTCACTACAACAAGAATGCAAAGAAAGCAAAGAGACTCGCTGATGAGGTCAGGAATGAAGCAACGTCTTTTTGCGCCGATTTGTCTGAGCCGGTAAATGGTGTAAAACTGTTCAACGATGTGCTCAAGGCTTACGGAAGGGTCGATGTGCTCGTCAACAATGCCGGCGTATATCTGAAGTCACCAAATGAAGAGAATATCGACGAGTGGCTTGCAAAATGGAATACAACGATCGCCATAAACCTGACCTCGGTGGGTGTGCTCTGCCGCGAAGCGGTGAACTATTTTAAGAAGTCCGGCGGAGGCAGGATCATACACATTGCCTCGAGGGCAGCATTCCGGGGGGATTATGAAGACTATTTTGCTTATGCCTCATCGAAGGGCGGCATGGTTGCTCTGAGCAAGACGATTGCCCGGGCATACGGAAAGCACAATATCAAGTCATTTGTTGTTGCACCTGGTTTCGTTAGAACGCCGATAATCGATGAATACATTAAGGAACACGGAGATGACATAATAATGAAAGAATTGTCGCTGAATGAATTAACCAGGCCGGAAGATGTTGCGCCGACCGTCGTCTTTCTCGCAAGTGGGCTGATGGACCACGCAACGGGCTGTAGCATCGACATAAATGCTGCAAGTTACGTGAGGTAGAATTGATATGGACAAACATGAAAAGGTAGTCAGGGATTTCTGGCGGATCTTTGACGAGGCCCGCTATGACGATGTGGCACCGTTGCTGCATCCTGATTGTCCTGTTTGCTGGCCCAACACGCGCGAATTGTTCAGAGGGAGTAAAAAGCTCATCGATGTGAACAAGTACTATCCAGGCAGATGGCACGTCGAGGTCATAGATGTTATTGCACAGGACGAATTGGTGATATCGGTTGTGCGCGTGTACTCAAAAGAGCAGAAGGAAAGCTTCTACGCGACTTCGTTCTTTAGATTCAAAGAGGATTTGATAGCCGAGATCACGGAGTACTGGGGGGAGATCACTGAACCGCCGGCCTGGCGCCTGGCCCAGGGATTTTCAGAGTGGTACTAGTTTCTGGATGAGATATGCAAGGGACGCTCAAGGGGTATTTATGAGTGCTTTCTGTAAGATCCTTAGTTCTATGATCATCTTTGTCGTCTGCTCTGCGGGAATTGCTTATGCTGAGCGTGATATGTCTTTGCCGGATCCCTGCTTCGAAGGAAACAAGACTTTACAGATAATCGATGTGCGTGACCAGACGCCACCGTTGATCGGCGCATTTCCGGCACCGGACAGCGCCATGCGCGGCCTGGCATATGACGGTCAATTCCTGTGGGCGGCTAATAGCGGCGACGGCAATAGCATGTACGGTCCAAGGATCTATAAGCTTCTTCCGGACAGCGGTGTGGCGATCGACACATTCAACGCGATAAACGACTTTTCGTGCGGACTGGCATGGGATGGTGAATATCTGTGGTATTCAGAATATATTATCGGCTATATCTACCAGCTTGATACGGCCTCGTTGAGTGTAGTAAAGAGTT
Organism: candidate division WOR-3 bacterium; assembly: GCA_029858255.1. Classification (NCBI taxonomy): domain Bacteria; kingdom Pseudomonadati; phylum Caldifarciminota; species Caldifarciminota bacterium. Next base: position 25,473 of record JAOUFJ010000001.1, read on the forward strand.
TTGCGGCGCCGACCACACATCCATTTGATCTGGCGTGGGACGGCACCTATCTCTATGCGGTGAAAGGCAATCAGCCATTCATTTCCGTGATCGACACGAGCAGCGGACTGGAAATAGATTCAATTGCCGCAACCTATTCATCTGCCAATGTCCGTCCCTTTGGGCTGACTTTTTTATCCCGGAATGTACCCCAGTTATTGACCTGTGACGGTAATTACGGCTCTAATCTTGTCAATTCCTGGAATTTCTACACGAGTGCCTGGGTTGAACAGTGGGCATCAGACCCCCTGACCTATCCGTCAGGGCTAGCCTACGATTCGGTAACCGAACGCCTATGGGTTTCCTGTTACGACCGAGACTCGATATACGTGTACGATGTTAGTCAGGTGGGGATAGTTTCTGCCGGTCAAGTGGACATCGAACCGCACGGTATTGAAGTCTACCCTAATCCTTTCTCGAATACTACACACATACGATATACGTTGCCGGCGGGAATAGATAGCAGGCAGTACTCGGGAGTCAGTATTAAGATATACGACTCTGCAGGCCGTTTGTTAAGGGATCTATCAGATCGGATATCGATTATTGGTAATCAGTTATCTGTTAGATGGGACGGTACCGATGATAGCGGCAGCAGGCTGCCGGTGGGCGTATACTTTCTCGCCACACCGCTGACAAGCGTGGTGGTGAAATTAGTGAAGTCAGAGAAATGAAGGAGGGGGAGAAGTGAATGGGGTCAGGTCTTGACTATTGACAATTTTTGCAGGCGTTTTTCTGCTTCGTTGTATTTCGCAAGAGTATGTTGGTTTGTCTTCAATTTATGCTGAAGTCGGTGTCTTAGCCTGCTGACACCAGAGTAACTTATTCCTCCTAGCAGTTCTCCGATTTCTGCTTGGGTCACATCGGAAAAGCGATAAAGCAATTCACTGGCAATGCCTCTAACTTCGCTATTGCCATAATAATCCAAAATCGTTTTTTTCTCTACCCTACATACTTCAGCAATGCATTCTATCACTCGTTGCGGTTCAATTTTCTCAACAACCAGTTCGCGGTAAGATGGTTGTTCCTGTTTGGAACCTTCTTCTATACACTCTGCCCGCATTATTTTAACGAAACTTTCGTCACCTAGAAGTAAGCCGTACTTAACTTCTTTGAAAGGATTTCTGATGTCTGTTTTGATTCCGTCGGCGATAAATTGTGCATAGTACCTACGGTTTCCGATCATCGATAGTATTTGATCATAATAAATGAATTTTTGCATTCGCGTCTTTTTTATGTACCCAGGCAAACTGCTCCATTGAAATGATGATGCATATAGCCATCTACTCTGGAAGCCTTTGCCGGAACGTGGAGAAGAGCGTATGCTATTCAAGTGTAAATATCTGGAAACTTCCAGTAGATAACTGTCTGCTTCAATAATAATCGCTTTGTATCGTCCCTGGTAGAGATGTCCGCATCTATTATGGCGATGATTGAACCACCCCGCGTAATACACGTTAAGGCGGTGCATGAACTCTGCGCAATTGGGTTTCAGTGTCTGGATCAGGACATGGTAGTGATTACTCATAAGAATATATGCGTGGAGTCTTACAGAGTACATTTCCAAGGACTCGGCAAGTAGAGAAACGAATTTCTTTCGATCGTAGTCAGAATGAAATATCTGCTGTTTGCCGTTGCCACGACACATTACGTGATAATAAGCTCCGGGGAATTGAATTCTCAGCGGTCTGGCCATATGAGCAGTCTAGTTGTTTGGTGTAATTTGTCAATAGTCAAGACCTGACCCCATCTGGCGGTGAACCATCTGCTGGCCAGAAGTGTCTAAATTACGCATAGGAGGACAATAAGATGAAATGGTTATCATTGGCTACGATGCTTGCGCTGTTTTTCGTAAGCGTTTGTAAGAGTGAGGGGGCGGACAAGGACAAAGGGAGTAGTGTGATGAAAAATAATGACAAATATGAAAAGGCAACATTTGCAGGCGGTTGTTTCTGGTGCATGGAACCGCCATTTGAGAATTTGGAGGGCGTGATCGATGTTGTGCCGGGATACTCTGGCGGGCAAACAGAAAACCCGACCTACGAGCAGGTTTCAAGAGGCAGTACAGATCATCTCGAAGCAGTCCAGATAACTTATGACCCGTCGAAGATCAGCTATCAAAAATTAGTTGACGTCTTCTGGACGCAGATCGACCCCACAGACCAGGGTGGTCAGTTTGTTGACCGCGGGTCTCAGTACAAGACGGCGATCTTCTATCACGATGATGAACAGAAGAGGACAGCTGAGGAATCGAGAGCCAAGCTGGAGAAATCGGGTAGATACAGTAAACCAATAATCACCGAGATACGAAAGTATGTAGTATTCTACGAAGCAGAGGATTATCATAAAGATTTCTACAAGAAGAGCCCTGCACGCTACAAGACTTACAAATTCGGCTCCGGCCGCGAGCAGTACCTGAAAGAGATCTGGGGTGAAGATAGGAAAGTTGAGCCGGCTGAAAAAGAAAAGACACATGAGAAACCATCCCAGGAGGAAATTCGTGAAAATTTGACTCCCATGCAGTACGAGGTGACGCAGCAATGCGGGACCGAGCCGCCATTCAAAAACGAGTATTGGAATAATAAACGCGAAGGCATCTACGTTGATGTTGTATCGGGTGAACCGCTTTTTAGTTCAAATGATAAGTACGATTCTGGTACAGGTTGGCCGAGTTTCTTCAGGCCGATCGAAAAGGACAATATTGTCGAAAAAACCGATTCCAGCCACGGCATGGTTCGCACTGAGGTACGCAGTAAGACGGGCGATTCGCACCTTGGTCACTTGTTCGATGATGGCCCGGCACCGACCGGCCTCCGGTACTGTATTAATTCAGCTTCTCTGCGTTTCATTCCCAGAGAAGACCTCGACAAAGAAGGATACAGCGAGTATAAGAAACTATTTGAAGACTAATTTCTGAACTGGAAGACGCAAAAGGGGACGGCTTTGCCGTCCCCTTTATCATTCATGCTGATCGCATATCAAAAGGGCTAGACACCAGCATTCGTTGACAAGCCGCTGATTCTTGATTATACTGCAAAAAGTCACGCATAAAAATATGACTGACACAATAGTGAAATGCCTGCAAGTCGGTTACTTGCCGACGAACTGCTACATCCTTGCGTGCAGCAAAACCATGGAAGGGGTAATCATTGATCCCGGAACATTGGTTGGCGAAGAGGATCGCATTATTCACGTCATTGATGAATTGAAAGTAACCTTGAAATTCATATTGAACACGCACGGCCATCCAGACCATACATCGGGGAACCACGCAGTCAAGGAGCATACTCGCGCGCAGATACTGGTACACGAATATGATGCGCCGCTTTTGATCGAGCCGTGGCTCGGAACCAGGGAACTGCAGGCTTTGCAGAAGCCGCATCGGTGTCCGGTTTGCGGCCGTGAGGAATTGTTGCGGCTCGAGGTTAAGGGGAACAAAGCGCGGATGATAGCAGATTGTGGGGCGGTTTTGATAAATGCGGAGATATCACCTCCAGCAGATCGCATGCTTCATGAGTCGGATCACATTGAATTCGGCGGGCTCGCGCTGGCGGTTCTACACACACCAGGCCACACCAGGGGAGGCATATCCCTGTATTGCGAAAAGAAAGATGTGGTCTTTACCGGTGATACTCTTTTTGAAGGTTCGTGGGGGAGAACAGATTTGCCCGGATCTTCTGAAGAGGAAATGATCGGTTCGTTAAAAAGGTTAGGCAGCCTGCCCGGGAAGACGGTCGTTTACCCTGGACACGGCAGGCATACCTCCGTTGGCAAAGAGAAGAAAACCAATCCATACATGTAGCCAATTGTCAGACGATGGGAGGACTGTTCATGGAAAAGAATGCATATAAACGTGATGATATGGTCAGCGCAATGGTTGAGAAGCTCAGACAGGCTGACTTCGTGCATGCTGTCTGGGAGGCTGGGGCGGCAAGTTTTGGCCGGGTCGACGAATGGTCAGACATCGATCTGTATGTAGTTTGTGATGAAGACCGTATCGAGAATGTCATCACGCTTATCGAGCAGACGCTCCATAATATGGGACAGGTCGATCTGAAATTCCGCGTACCCGAGCCGACTTGGCACGGGAATTCGCAGGTCTTCTGGCGTCTCAAGGAATCAAGCCCGTTTCTGTTCGTTGATGCCGCCATAATGAAAGAATCGAGCAAGGAAAAGTTCTTGCAGTACAGCATACACGGCAAACCGCTTGTGCATTTTGACAAAACCGGGGTGATCAAAGACGACCCGGTGGATATCGAAAAATACTTTCAAGATATGAAGACACGCGTTGAGTCACACAAGACGACTTTTGAGATGTTCCAGGTGCTTGTGCTTAAGGAGCTAAACCGCGGTAATGCAATGGAAGCTCTGAGCTACTACTTGAGCTATATTCTTCGCCCTCTGGTCGAGGTCTTAAGAATGAAGCACTCGCCGTGGCACTACCGTTTTTTCACTACTTATGTCTACTATGAGATGCCTGCCGAGATCGTGGATCGGCTTCATCGACTGTATTTCGTGAATGATGAAAAGACACTGAAGAAATGCCGTGAAGAAGCGGAGACCTGGTTCTGGGATGTGGTAAAGACTATGGACTGGGATGAGGTGAAGAAGCGGCTGGTTTCACCTGAATAGATACTATGCTGGTGGAATGAGCAAAGGAGGGTATCCAATCATGGTTAGAAAGAGTGTTATGATTTTTCTTTGTATCGGGCTTTTGGCGTCGGCATTTGCGCAGCGATATGCGATCGTGGTGAGTGTTGCGACAAACAGCATGACCGGCTGGAGTGAAGTCGTCGATTCGCTGGCTAGCCGTCACAACGGTCAGGTGTTTGTCTGGCAGGATTCACTCCAGGAGGTGAAGGATGCATTGACGTCATATAAACCCGACTATGTCGCTTTTGTTGGACGCAGTTGGTACGAGATCCAGACGCCTTTCGTGGAAGACATCTGGGAGATGACGCGCGAACTCGACGCCGACCCTTATGGAGATGCGCTCTGGGGACTGGTGACCGGGAATGACTATCCAGACGCAATGAGGATCGTGCAGAATCAGACATTACAGCTGCGTACCGTGCTCGGCGGCACGAATTGTACCTGGGACAGCTGGTTCTATCAGGGTGTTTCCACTTTCGAGGCCGAGTATAACAGGATAAGATTCAAGATGCCTGATACATCCTTGATCATTGATACCGTATGTCCACCCCGCTGTCCGGATGACCGGTGTACACTGCTCGTCAATTATATAAATGATGGTATTAACGATACCATACTGGGGTATGATTTACAGGGTCCGGTCGATTATTTCATAACGAGCGGACACGGGAATGTGGACGTGTGGCAGCTGCACTATCCGACACCGGATCTAGAGGGATATTTCAGGTCCGAGGCAGGACAGGTATATGGAGACCCGCATGTTGGCGTGAATCGTTATATCAACTCGGTCAATCCCAAGGTCTACAATGCAATGGGCAACTGTCTCGTTGGTAATCCAAGTAATCCGAATTACATGCCCTACGGGTGGCTGGGTTCGGGCGGCGCGATAGCCATGACCGGTTACATGCCGACAACTGTGTACGGTTATATGCTCTGGGGTCTTGGCAGTCTGCTTCAGATGGCTCAGGACCGATACACGTATGCAGAAGCGTTCTATGTTAGTAATCAGGAACTCCTGTTCGATGAAATAAACAATACTCCGGGAACGGATCCGACCGGACTGGATTATGATCGTGACGCCTGCTGTTACTACGGCGATCCGGCTGCCGATATAAGAATGTTTGCGTGGCGCGATCCCTGGTGGGATCAGGGATTGGATGTGGCCCCGGGCGCTGGAGTAGATACGATCACTTTCTGGGTTGAGGCAAATTACGACAGTGTTGACCCCGGGTTCAGCGGAACGTCTGGACGGCGCCATCCCTTCGCTTTCTTGCCCGGTCGTTATGACAGCGCGGTCGTGATAGACAGCAGCTGTTACGGTGCGGTGATCACGGACAACTTTGTTCTGATGTACTGCTGGAAACAGGGTGACCAGAGGCTGTCAGCCGGCGAAACGAGATATGTGACATTCATTGGCTATCCGGCGACAGGCGTTGACGAGGGGTTTCGTTCAGAAATCCAGCACGCTCTGAATGTCCGTATCTCACCATCTGTGTCGTCTCGCAGTATATCGGTTGAGTTCGAACTCGACAACTCGGCCCCTGTTGAGGTGTCGGTGTTTGATGCCACGGGTCGGCGTGTGCGGGAATTGGTGGACGGCCATTTTGGTGCTGGTCCGCATGAGGTTATCTGGAACCCGCGGTCTGAAGGCTTTGCTTCTGGCGTGTATTTTGTCAGATTCAGGATCGGTGAATCCGAGCATACGCTAAAGACAGTGTTAATGAGATAACCCGTTATTGACAATCACTGAGAAGCCGCTACAATATTCAGTATATTCTGATATTTTGGATTATTTAGCGCTACCCAATTGGAGGTGTTAGATGAAAAAGAATAGCGACAAGGCAAAGGCCGGTACAGGTGAGAAGGAATCCAGTTGTTGTGAGGTCAAGGCCATTGTCACGATCGACGAACGGGGGCAGATGGTATTGCCTAAAGAAATCAGGGATGCGGCGAAAATTAAACCCGGCGATAAGTTCGTAGTTATCAATATGTCACGCGATAAAGAATTTTGCTGCCTGTCTCTCATGAAGGTAGAAGAGCTTTCAGAGGCGGTAAAGGGTAAGCTCGGGCCGGTTCTGAAAGACATGATGTAGATCTCCAGTTGTCATCAGCCATCTTGCGGTGCAAGGTTTGATGGAGAAACGCCTTATACTTCTACTTTATCGGATAAGGAGGATGCATGAAAGTGATCGTAGTTCTTTGTTTGAGCGTAGTAGTATCATTAGCTCAGAGCCCTGGGAAAGAAGCCATATCTGTCTTTGAGGAATCATTCTCACAATTCAAGGGTGACTTCTCCGAAGGTGATTATTATTCGGCTCATTCTGAACTACACCATATGATGGAACTATTTTGGGCGAAAGTGCCCCTGCTGTTGCGTAATGTCAGATTTGTCAAGGATGATGATAATACATATGGCATTTACGAACCCAAGGAGAACGACAGCTTTGCGCTGGGTGAGCCAATATTCCTTTACCTTGAACCTGTTGGATATACTTTCAAGAAAAATCCGAGTGGTTACTACGAATTTGGGTTCATCGCTGATTTTACGCTTGAGGATGATAAAGGTAACGTTCTTGGTGGCCAAAAAGGATTTGCCAACCTTGATTTCAGTTCTTGGAATCACAACACGGAAATATCGTTGACCTTTACTTACACTTTTACCGGCTTCGGCGCAGGTAAGTATAAGGTTATGACACACGTAAAGGATGCATATTCGAACAAAAGCGCGACCGTCGAGAAATGGTTCCATATTCGGTAGTACGTCCCGCCAGTTGGTCTACGGCACGCGTTAATGAAAGAAGATAGACGCTGGTTTCTTACTCCGTGTGGTCTGGATTGTCATGGTTGTTCGATCCGCCTGCGAACCGATGAAGAATTGGCATACTGGAAGAGTCAGAATGTTGATACTGACAAGATAAGATGTGACGGTTGCCGCTCGGACCGCACCGGGAATCACTGGGCCCCGAAATGCAAGATCCTGCAGTGTTGCGTTTACGAAAGGAACCTGGAATTCTGCGCGCAGTGCCCTGATTTTCCATGCCGCTCCCTGGAGGACTGGGGGCGGGAATACGAGCATCATGCAAAGGCAGTGGAGACGTTACGGGAAATGAAGAAGACCGGCATTGAACAGTGGCTGGTGCGATATTTCGCGAAGTGAATATGACGTTCAGGTGAATTTTTGCCCTGCAGAAAAGTGAGGTTTCAATGGCATTCAAAGACTTGAAGATCACCGTTGTAAAGGCAGAAGGGCCGTGCAGCCGGATGAGAGAAGGAGTGGAATTCTATGTTCGGAATGCTAAACTCGAAATACCGGAAGGGAAGAGTGTCTGTATATTCGCCCTGGGCAGTATTCTGCCTGTTTTGTCAGGAGCCATCATAAGAAACATAAAGGATGAGGGCATGCTCGATGTGCTACAGGAATGGCAATGCCCGGACCCGTTGTCCAAGGTTATTTTCAGAATAGAAGAGTTGGGTTAGCATGCTTATTGCCGGGTTCTGTAAATAACCGGTGAATTGATGGTTTGGAATTTGATGATGGACGGCGTTGGTCTAATGCTGGAGGTTTATGATGAAAATGATTGATCTGCGGAGTGATACGGTCACGCTGCCGACAGAGGAAATGCTTGATGCGATGCGTAACGCGGAACTGGGTGATGATGTCTTTAGAGAAGACCCGACGATAAACAAACTGCAGGAAATTTCTGCAGAGTTGATGGGAAAGGAAGCCTCTCTTCTGGTGAGCAGTGGTACAATGGGCAATCTGGTTTGTGTCCTAACCCATTGCGAGCGCGGTGAAGAAGTGATAATCGGCGACAAGTCCCATATGTTTCTCAATGAGTGCGGCAGCATGTCGGCAGTAGGCGGTGTGCACCCGCACACGATTGCGAACCAGCCTGACGGTACCATGCGTCTTGAGGATATTGAGGGGGCAATAAGGGGCGATAACGATCACTGGCCGCGTACCAGGTTGATATGTCTGGAGAACACACATAACAGGTGCTACGGTGCGCCGCTTCATCCTGATTATGTGGTGTCGGTCTGTGAATTGGCGCACAACCGAGGACTTAAGGTGCATCTTGACGGCGCCCGGGTATTCAACGCGGTGGCGGCACTCAATGTTGACATCAAGGACCTGGTGCGCGATGTGGATTCGCTGTCTTTCTGCTTGTCAAAAGGGCTGTCAGCGCCGGTTGGTTCAGTGGTATGCGGCACGCGTGATTTCATTGCCGAAGCAAGGAGAAATCGCAAACTCCTGGGCGGCGGGATGCGGCAGGCAGGCATTATCGCAGCGCCCGGGATCGTTGCTTTGGACGGAATGGTCGCCCGGCTTGCCGAGGACCACAAAAATGCCCGGCGCCTGGCTGAGGGCATTGCCCGCATTCCCGGCCTATCGATAGAACCGGATAAGGTTTATACGAATATTGTGTATTTTGAAATTGAGCAAGACAAAATGACCGCGGATGAACTGGTAGCAAAACTTTCTGAAAAAGGCATACTGACACTGTCCACGGGTCCGGGACGCTTTCGGATGGTCACGCATTACGGTATCGAAGCCGACGACATAGAAAAAACTTTGAAAGCACTCAGTGAAATCATGAGAGTTGACCTCACGTCTTGATAGAAGAGGAGGCACGTATGCTTTATATCGTTTTATTGTACCTTGGTTCAGGTATAATAGCACTCTGGGGTATCGCGCATCTCATACCCACGGTGTCGATTGTGCGCGGCTTCGGAGTGATATCGCGTGACAATAGATTAGTAATAACAATGGACTGGATCGCCGAAGGGCTGACCCTGATCTTTATCGGCTTCCTCATCTTTTTCATGACCCTTATCGCCGGGCCCGGAACTGCAGGTGCCAGGGTGGTTTACAGACTCTGTTTCGGTATGCTGGTCACGCTGTCTATTCTCTCATTCTTCACTGACACGAGAACGTCGATCTTGCCGATGAAGATATGCCCTTTCGTCAAGTTGCTGGTCGCGGCATTTCTTGTACCGAACATGATATGAATGTTTTGATCATTACGCTGTTAGTTTTCTTTTCAACAAGTGTCGAGTCGGACAATGGACTTTTCCGTGCATCGGTCCAATACGGTGGTGGCGCAGAGCTCATCACCGAATCCTTTGCACTGTATGACCGATACGGTGATGTTATGTATACAAAAAGAGATATCCCGGTGAACACCTTCTTCATAAACAACACGGGGAGTGTTTTTGCACTGAACGAGCATTGTCTATATTTATATCAACGTGATGGCAGCGAAATTATGCTCAGGGAACTTGTATATCCGAACGGGTTTAGTTTCTCGCCGGATAATTCTCTCTTCTTCGCGTCGGATAGAGACGGACTTTATGCTTACTCGCACGATGGTGATCTGGTGCATGTTTACCATCCGGGACGGCTTTTCGCGAGCACGGGACATGGTGATTGTGTTGCGGTCATTTCGGCCGATACTCTTTTCGTATATGAGAACGGTACCCTGAGAGATACTGAATTCCTTTCTTCTCCTTATGCACATGGCATGTTCTTTTCAGCGGATGAAAAACAGATTTGGGTTCAGTACCGGAACGGAAACGAAATATACGACACACGGACCCGGGCATGGGTGAAGCAGAAATGATTCTTCTTTTCATTGTTGCTGCGGGCTGGCCGCTTGCGCCGACAGACTCGACGCATCCTTTGGGTAATAACTGGGGTGAATACCAGTATTATGGTGGGTCCCCTTACCTGCATCCTGGCATCGATGTTATGGCCGATACGATTCACCGTCCGGTATATGCTGTACAATCCGGGATTGTTAAGGGCTGGCTTACCACTTCCGGGGATTATCATTGGCGGCTGGCGATTGCCGATTACGAGACCAACGATTCGGTGGAAGCATGGCTCTACGCGCATATTGACCCTTATCAGTATCACAAGGACGTCGGTGAATACATCGTGGAACGTGAACTCATCGGGTATCTTGTTGAGTGGCCGATCACTGGTTTTGACCATTTACATTTTGCCCGCATAAAAGATGCTGGGGCGGTCTGGCAATACGGAGACTGGGCTTTCGTTCAGAACCCATTGCTTATCACTCAGCCGTACGACGATACGACAAAGCCAGTTTTTGAAGACGCTTATTTAGATCACAAGTTCGCATTCTGCGAGAATAACACGAGTAGTTATCTGCAGCCCGATAATCTTCACGGGGATGTAGATATAGTCGCCAAGATTTATGATGATGTGGGGCTTCCTCTGTACGATCCTGTTTGGGAACGCCTTATCCCCTATAGAATTGCCTACGAAATACGCGGTGCCGATTCTCTGCCTAACACGTTATCGTTTATCTTCTGCGGCGTTCTCGATTACACGCAAAATGTCGATGTCATCTACAAGTATGACTCTGTGTGCAATACCCAGGGGAATTACAGTTGGCGCAAATATTTTTTCATCGTCTCAAATACCGATGGCGACAGCATCATTGAAAGTACGGATGCAACTTGTGCCTGGGAAACTAATGATTTCTCGAACGGCGATTACTGGGTAATTGTGTCGGCTTGCGATGCGGCCGGGAATACTCAGCGGGACAGCATGCTCGTGACGGTGACGAATGTTGGTGTTGCAGAACACGGTGACATAGTCGCAGCATATCCGTGCAGGATATCGCCCAATCCCAGCATTGGATTGATTACAGTCGACACCGAAAGAATGCTGAAGATAGTCGACGCCAGCGGTAGAGTCGTCGCTTCTGGGTATGGCGGATCATATAGACTCACTACCGGCATTTATTTCATCGTTTTCGAAGACAATAATGAAATACATTCAGAGAAAATAGTCGTTGTGAAGTAAGGTTAGGTCAACTTGACATAGGTCCTTAATAAATATAATGATCAAAGGAGCCGTATGTGCGGAAGATTTGTCAGAAAGAGTACGATCACAGTCGTTGAAGACGAGTTCGATATTTATGAAGTTCAATGGGCTTTTGAACCGAGTTATAATATCGCACCGAGCCAGGATATTGCCTGTGTGATCGGAAACGAAGGGAACCGTCTGGTCAAGTTCCGGTGGGGCTTGGTGCCGTTCTGGGCTGATGACCCGTCGATCGGATACAAGATGATCAACGCGCGTGCCGAGACGGTATCCCAGAAAAAGAGTTTCGCGCGTGCTTTTAAGAACCATCGCTGTTTGGTGGTCGCTGACGGTTTTTATGAATGGCGAAAGCTTGCCGATGGCAAGAGAAAAATACCGATGTATGTACACTTGCGTGAGGAGCGTCCTTTCGGGTTTGCCGGCTTGTACGAAAATTGGAAATCGAAGGACGGCACAGTTCTCCAGACCTGCACCATCATCACCACACGCGCAAATGATTTGATGGCGCCGATTCACAACCGGATGCCGGTCATCATTGCCCCGGATGAGCGTAAACTCTGGCTGGACATGAGCGTGCAGGACACTGATGTGTTATTGCCTTTGCTCGAACCGTACAGTTCAGCAGAAATGGAGGCCCATGCGGTTTCGAAGAAAGTCAATTCGCCATCCTATAATGAGCCAGATTGTATTGAGCCGGTTCACGACGAGCAGCAGGAAGGACAAGGGTTCAAAGCTCCGAATTGAGATTCCCCGCAAAATAAGGGAGACCTTGCTGTATTGAAATTTATGCGCTATTAAAACTTCATTGGCTAATAATGCCATCATTCAATATTCATCAGATATTTTTTGTGTAACCAACGCCGTTATTCTGCGTATAAATATATAGGGAAGCTTTGGTGCGGATTTTGGTCAATTTATACATTATAGGCTTATGCTGATAGCGAAGGGAGTAATAAGATGAAAAGAGGGTTGTTAGTCTTAATCCTTTGTGTATTGATGCTGGTTAAGGTTTCTGCGTCTCAGGGAACTGAACCATCCAGAAAGAAGATCACTGGCATCGATGATCTACCCCGGCGCAGTTATGAGGTGTCTGGTGCCGTTACAGATTTGATGAGGGATGATAGTGCATTCGCGGTGTTCGCGGCAAAAGTCCGCGCCGACGTCGAGTCAGACCTTGAGACCTACGAGATAGAAGACCGGACCACGCTGAGAAGTTTCTACGGCGTATTGTTGAACCTCGATATGCTTGAGGGCAAATATGACCATGCGCTTGAGTCCATAGAGAAAATACGAGTACTACAGGATAAGGAGGCGCAGCGATATACCACGGGCTTTTTAAAGGGAGCGATGATATCATGGTATATGCAGGTGAAGGCCTCAGACAGACAAGGGTCAGAAGCAGTTCTTTCAAACCTTTTGACTGAGGTTCTCGAAAAATTACCCTGGGATGTCGTGCAAGAGAGTATTGAGGAAATAAAGGGTAATACTGAGATATTGAGTGAGAATCTGATCATGAGCATTATGGAAGGACAGTTCGGGCCGGTCGTTGAACAGACCGGAAAAGTCAGTACCGAAATCGCGTACCGGATCGTCAACCTACGTTATGCGATGGATGTGATCCTGCCCGTAAAAGAAATAATCGTGTCGACTCTTGATAGACACATCACTGCGAACCGGTTCGAAAAACCCGACATATGGCAGGAACGCAACGTGGTGCTGGATGGATCTGATGGTCTCACGCCGGTTGTTATTGGTATTTGGGACACTGGTCTGGATATTGATGTTTTCCCGGATATGTTGTTTGTGAATGAGAAGGAAATTGCCGATGGACTGGACAATGATGGTAACGGGTTTGTTGATGATATACACGGCATTGCCTATGACATAGAGGAAGAGAGGACACCCGAGATATTGTATCCAACAGGACTCACTGAGGCGCAATTGAAGAAAAAGGTGATTTTGATCAAAGGTTTCTTTGATGTGCAGTCGTCCATTGATAGTGATGAGGCTTCGCTCTTACGACAGGAAATGAGCAAGATGCAGCCTGAGGATTTCAATGACTTCTTCGAAGAACTCATGAAGCTTGCATTGCATGCGCATGGTACGCACGTTGCGGGAATCGCCGTGGACGGCAATCCATATGCCCGGATTCTGACAGCGCGTTTCACAACGGATTACCACACAATACCCAAGATGCCAACCATTGAACTTTCACGTAAGATGGCGCAAAATTACATCGAGACCATTGAATACATGAAATCGAATGGCGTGCGCGTCGTGAACATGAGCTGGGGCGGCACGGTGAGGGGTACCGAGAGTGATCTGGAAGCCAATGGAATTGGCGAGACGGCCGAAGAGCGGGCACGGCTTGCGCGGGAGATGTTCGATATAGAAAAAGAAGCCCTGTTCAATGCCATGAAAAGTGCCCCCGGCATATTGTTCGTGAACGCGGCAGGCAATGATAATGACAATGTTTCCTTCGAAGATTATTATCCCGCGTCCTTTGATCTGGCTAACCTGCTGGTTGTCGGCGCCGTGGATAAAGCCGGTGACGTTACATCTTTTACGAGCTTCGGTCCCACGGTAGATGTTTACGCAAACGGGTATGAAGTGGAAAGCTACTTGCCTGGCGGCGAGCGCCTGGCTGCATCGGGTACGTCCGCTTCATCGCCAAACGTGGCAAATCTTGCTGCGAAACTTCTTGCTGTGGAACCTTCGTTGTCACCGCCGGATGTCATCAATTTGATAAAGAATGGCGCTGATGCGAATCCCGAAGGTTTGCTATTGATGAATCCCAAGCGCTCGATGGAAATGCTGAAGGCGAGGAAATGAGCACTAAATCCTCAATGTCATAGTGGACCGTTTTACCTATTTGTGAAATGATCCGCTTTGGCAGTTACTACAGAAGGGGTGCGATGATTTCGATCAGCTTTTCAGTAAGGAATGGTTCGTAGCCAATGAGTATTCTCCGGACCAAGCCTTGTTTATCTATGATAATGAACGTAGGGTAACTCGTGACTTCATAATGCTTGATGAGGTCACGGCCCTCGAGGTTGATGTAGGGTAGGTTCATTTTTTCGAGCACAAAGATAGCATCCGAGCGCTCCTTGTCGGTATTGACGCCGAGGATGCTGAAATCCTTGTTTCTGAAGTGTTCGGCCAATCTCTTGATCATGGGCATTGCCCGGATACACCACGGACAGCCGCGATACCAGAAATCGAGCAGCACTACCTTGCCACGGTAATCATCCAGAGAATGTTTCTTGCCGGAGAAATCCCTTGCTTCCCAGCGGGGCGAGGCTTTATTGACGAATTTTGCGCGCTTGCGTATTTGGCCGGTGAGGTATTCGAAATCCTCGGGAAGGTCATCAACAATCCTTGCCAAAAGTGCTTTAACCTCTGCTACGGTTATCCTGGGTTTCACCCGGTTGAGCAAATTTTCGGCTTCTTTGCGTAGCGGCAAGAGTTGTCCCGGGTTATCCTCGACCCTACTGATGATATCATTGTATTGCGAGTCTGCCGTAAAGAGAACCATGAGTTCATCCCTGTAATGCTTCGCCTGGAGGGTATCGAAGTCAACGATCGAATCCAGTAGTACCGTATATGTTGCCCGTCCTGCATATTGTCCGTAACCCCGTGTGCTTTCGCCTTTTTTATATACAGGGATCATTTTGACAAGGTCAATGTAGACTTCAGCTTTTTGTTCGATCAAATAGATGGCGTCGAGCGGCGTTTCATGTGTAACATGGATGATCCAGGACCGGTTTGTAGTATCGGGTTTGTCCGCTGAATATCGTCCCTGCTCGTTATATGGATGATCGCCGGATTCCCACGTTATGGTTTCCTTGGAAAAGTCATCAGGTAGCGGTATGAATATGTTGGGGAGGTAAAGGTCCAATTGTGAAATTCTATCCATCGTTCGGTTACGCTTATAGTATCCGTTCGGGAAGAAATCACAGGCCGCCCAGCTGGTGTCCTTGGTTGATTCTACACGTGTGCTGCGCTCGTCGGTTCTGGCTGTAGTTTCGGTATTGCGCAATAGTAGTTGCCAGCTTCCATCGTCCTTTTTGCTCATGACCCAGATTTCCAGAATCGCTTTTGCTTCGAGAAGCCCCTGGGAATAAACGAATTTCGATCGCGACGTATAGAACAATTTCTTGCCCGCCATGAGCTCATAGCTGACAGTTTGAATCGTGTCTTGTTCTGAAATTTGCGAACGACCTGACTGAACCGATAAAAGTACTATCAAAATTGATAAAAAAGAAATATTACGTATCACCGGTCACCCCACTATTATAACACTTGCCCCGGAAAAGTAAAGGAATATTTTTCGGCGATATCTTGACAGCAAGGATAATCTAATTACATTTCATCATGCATGTTTGCAGGAAGAGATTCCCGGATAGTATGGCGAACGCAGTAGCGGGGGGATAAAGGATAATTGAAATGAATAGCCGCTTGTTTCTTTTCGCGATGTGTTGTACGTTGATAACGGTACTGGAGGCATACCCGACCCATGAAACATCTGAATATCACGGGCAGTATCTGGGTCAGATGTTGCCTGGTTACAAACCTGAACCTTTTGCGCCGGATCTATTCTCTGCATGGAACAACTACGGTTTTCACCTGCAGAGCAGCTTGAGTTTTTCTTCTGGCGGGGAAGATCTCTATTTTGCAGACCAGTCGTACCCTATTGTAAAGGGACGCAGCGGATCGATATGGTCCATGCTCCGAGTCGATGATGCGTGGACCGAGCCAGAGGTCACACCTTTCTCGAGCGATTACAGTGATTGGGGAGTGTTTCTTTCGGAAGATGGTGGTGTTATCTACTTTTCCTCGACGCGGCCTCTATTGGGAAAGGGATCTCCCAAAGACGCTGATATCTGGTACGTGAAAAAGAATGAAACTGGTCTATCTGAACCACAAAGAATTGGTCATCCGGTCAATACAGTCTTTGATGAAGTGTCCGGAGCAGTAACGGAAAATGGAGTGCTTCTCTTCAGCTCAAACCGGCCCGGTGGTGAGGGAGGCTTTGATATCTACTTGACCAGAGGTGTTAATGGTAATTATACTGAACCAGTCAACCTTGGTGAAATTGTTAATACGGAAGCGGATGAACGTGTTCTATGCGCAGCGCCGGACCTCAATTTTCTGATACTGCACCGTTATGACGCATCCAGAGAGGCGAATGCAGGTCTTTACGTTTCCTATAAACCGAGTGATCAGTCGTGGAGTGAGCCAAAGAGCATTGGAGATCATATCAACATGCTAAATGCTTCCTGGGCAAGTTTATCAGCAGACGGAAAATATCTTTTCTTCCTTGGCAAGGGGTATGGAATCTACTGGGTGAAAACTGAACTGATCGATTATCTGAAGAAGGCCGACCTTGATATATCGGAGGCATTGCTGCAGACGCTCTTCGCCCATGGACTCGAATCTGCATGCGCACGATATTACGTTATGAAAAACGAACTTGCGAAGTATGTTGACCTCGATGAATTTCTGCTGAATCAGAAAGGGTATCAGTTGCTGCAGGCAGGTGATTTTGCACGATCCATTGGTATCTTCAGGATTTGCGTCGCACTCTTCCCCGACTCTTGGAATGCACACGACAGCCTTGCAGAAGCATACCTGGCAGCAGGCGAAACCGAACAGGCAAAAACACACTATCGAAAATCCCTTGAATTGAATCCGGGAAACGGTAATGCAAGACAAAGGATCAATGAATTGGAGATGAAATGACCGGCCGGCGTTTTCGTAGCATATTGATAACATCAGATTTACGTGTATAATGTTGCGTTGTTATTTTCTATTTAGGCAAGGAGGTCCTTAATGGCAGATTTGAAAACAAGTTACATGGGAATTGAATTACGAAATCCACTGATCGTTGCGAGTTGCAGTTTGGTGAATTCCGTGGAAGGCGTTCAGCGTTGTGCTGATGCCGGGGCCGGAGCGGTGGTGCTCAAGTCACTGTTTGAAGAGCAGATCGAGGCGGACACGAAGGAGATTCAGAAACACGTGTGGCTCGCAGGACACACCGAGGCATATGATTATGTAAGACAGATAGGAATCCAAATGGGTGAACAAGACTATCTCAATCTTGTGGAGAGGGCGAAAAAAGCCGTTTCGATCCCCGTGATCGCCAGCCTTAACTGTATTACGCCGGAATGGTGGACAGACTATGCCAAGAGGCTTGAGACTTCGGGCGCCGATGGCATTGAGCTTAACACGGCTATCCTGCCGAGCGACCCGCAGCACAGTAGTAATGAGATCGAGAAACTATACTATGACATCCTGGAAGGTGTTAAGAAGAACGTGAACATACCAATCGCCGTTAAGATCGGTCCCTATTTCACCTCGCTCGCCAGTGTCGGCAGACAACTCTGCAGCAGGGGAGCTTCAGCGCTTGTGCTCTTCAACAGGTTCTATCAACTCGATATCAACGTTGACAAGCTCACGTTGGTTCCGGGATACCATTTCAGTACACCGGAAGAAATAACCTTGTCGCTGCGCTGGATCACATTGCTTGCCGGTCGTATTGATTGCGATCTCTCCGCTACCACGGGCGTGCATGATGCTGCAGGCGTTGTCAAACAGCTGCTTGCTGGCGCAACGACCGTTCAGATTTGCTCCACCCTTTACAAACATGGGATCGGACATCTCGCAAATATCCTCAGCAACCTGGAATCCTGGATGAAGAAGCACCAGTTCGAATCCGTATCGCAGTTTCGAGGAAGGCTAAGTCAAAAAGAGAGCGAGATGCCCGAACTTTACGAGCGGCTTCAATACGTTAAATCGCTCGTCGGGATCGAGTAATACCGGAGTATTTCTATGCCGCTCACGCGATGCCGCGAGTGTCATAAGGAGATAAGTAGCGAGGCAATCAATTGCCCGCACTGTGGCGCGCCGTTTCCAGCCAAAAGGAAGTGGGGTGGACGAGGTTTTGAGTGGAAATCCGAACGGACGTTTTACGGCTATCCGTTGGTGCACATTGCCTTCGGACGCGACAAGAATAACAGGATCCGTGTAGCAAAAGGCGTGATCGCGATCGGCCAGTTTGGCATTGGCCTTGTTACATTTGCCCAGTTCGGCGTTGGAGTGCTTTTCGGTTTCGGTCAGTTCATTATTGGGCTAACTGGAATTGCACAGTTCGCCATCACTGGTCTGTTCGGCGTCGGTCAGTTCGCAGCAGGATATATTGCGATCGGCCAATTTGCGCTGGGCTATTACGCCCTTGCCCAGGCCGGTTATGCGAAGTACATATGGAGTCAAGCGGTCAAAGATCCCGAGGCGATCGAATTTTTCCGCCAGATGCTGAACAGCATCAAGGAATTTTTCCACCTCTGAACGGTATGAGATCTTCCTGATCTTCGCTACAACCCAAGCGCTTTGCGGATCAGGCACACCGGTATCGAGCCGAAACCGAGCAACTTATCGTGGAATTCTTTCAAGTTAAAGTCATCGCCATGTTTTTTCTGATAATCATCCCTTAACTCAACAATCTGTTTCTTACCTATCAGGTAGCTCATGGGCTGGGTCGGAGTGTACGTGTAACGCGTTACTTCCTTTTGAGCATGCACGCGCTCCAGTTTTGCATCATTGACGAGCAGATCGACGGCCTGCTGATAGCTCATCGTCTTTGTATGCAGCCCCACGTCGATGATGACGCGACATGCGCGCCATAATTGGTCTTTTAGCTGCAGCAGCCTCGAACGGGGGTCAGAATAGAATCCTGCTTCGTACATCATTTCTTCGCAATAGAGTGCCCATCCCTCGATGAAAACTGTGGTTTCCAACAGACGCCTTAATCTGTTCTTGAGTTTATTGGCTATCACGAGCTGCAGGTGGTGTCCGGGATATCCTTCATGCAGGGCTATGACGGGTATCCCGAGACTCGGATGACCCCTGAGGATTTCTTCCTTTTCTTCTGGAGAAAGCTTCTCGTCGATCAGGGTAACATAGAAATGACCCGTTTGTTGTTTTTCAAATTGTGCCGGGTTCATGTATGCAGCGTACGGAATGATGGGTCGGCTGAACGAGGGCGTTGGTATGACATCGAGGCGCTCATCACCAGGTATGGTGATCAGGTTATTATGCAGCACAAAATCCCTGGCTGATTCCATCTCTTTTTTGTAGGTTTGAAGCAGTTCCGAGGGCTGCGGGTGCATTTTTTTTATGTCGCTGACGACCTCGTGCCACTCTTTGTCAGAATCTATTCGGAGCGCCGCCTGCCTAAGGGTTTCTTCAGTTCTTGCTTTTATTTCTTGCCCTATTTCGAGAATAGCCTGCGCGTCATAAGAAAGCATGTGGTTGTTTTTCAGTTTGAAATCGAAGAGCTTGCTTCCGATGGCAAAATCTCCTTTTGATTTATTCAATAATTCCTTCTCCAAATACTGGCGGTACTGCTGCAGCGCGGATAAGGCCTTTTTTCCTGCAGCTTCGAGTTGCTGTTTTATTTTGGGAACGTTCGCGCCGAGTTTCGGCATGAGATCTTGAATGAAGGAAGTGCAGCCGTCTGTCATTTCTATGCCCAGGTTCACGAAAAGTTGCGGGCAATTCTCTAAATTTCTTGCGCCGTCCTCCAGCACCCGTGGGACCTCGCGCATCCTTGAAACAATTGCCGAGGCGCGCTCCTCGAGCGGTGCGAATTCTCTTACGAAAAGGATGAACATCGAATGCGCACATAGTTCCGGGTAAACTGCGGCGCGCGTTTTCCAGAATTGTATCTCTTCATAATCTTTTATTGTGGATTCGATTTCGTTTTTCAATAGTTGCCAGTCGATTTGTTCTTCGTCGGTCAATTCCTGTTTTGGGATTTTGGATATTTCGGTGAGATACCGTTTTCTGTGTTCGTTGATATCGCGAATGAAATCATACTTAACGTTGTCGAGTTCATGGTCGTACTTGTGAATCCCGGCGTAGGTCGCGCTGAGCGGTGATGTTCTCCAGCTGAACCCCAGATACTCTTCAACGAAATCAGCAAATCTTGACATGTTGCCTCCTGCGTTGTGCGTCGATGAACGTGCTACTCATGCGATCAAACAATGTACAAATTAGAATATGCACGGGCAATTATTTGTCAAGGTTGATTCTCGCTGAAGTGTTGCAGTTGACAACGACCTTCTGACATGTAGAATTTACATGGTATAATGATGCAGGAGGGGATGAAATGATCTTAATGAGAAATGCTGCAATAACAGTAGTATTCTCATCCTTGTTGATACTGCAGTGTGGCGAGGAAACCCTCGATGTAGCTATTACGCAGCCGGTCGATGGTGCCGAGGTCAGCGGCATTGTCAGGATCGAAGCCCAGACGAGTAATAATACGGTCAGTGTTGTATTTTATGCGGATGATGTATGTATTGATACCTGCCGTGCGGCGCCTTTTGTATGTTGTTGGAACACATTCGCTCATGCCGACAGCTCATCTCACTATCTTTATGCAATTGGCCAGGACAGGAAGGGTGATGAGCTATGTTCTGATTCTGTGCTCGTTCTCGTCTACAACGGGAACATGATTTTCGCCGATGATTTTGAAGCGTATTCTCCTAATAGCTATCCTTATGCCGGGTGGTTTGAAATATGGGCCGGCGCCGGTAGTAATCACACTTACGTCGATGATCAGGTTTCGTACAGCGGAGTGCAGAGTTTTCGCCTGCGCGGGCTCGGTGATTGGGTGAGGACCGACGGAGTTGAACTTGACCTCTCCGGTATCCAGCAACTCACTTATGAATTGAACGTAATGGTTCCGTCCCAGGACTCGGCTGGTGCCCTGTTTGGATTTTTCGCGCTTATCAATCCTACGTCCGGGATGATATACAACGGGGTGCTCTTCGAGCACAGTGACGGTTTGATATATGCCCACGGCGCGATCGAGGACAGCACCGGCCATCTTTGGCTGCGTGATACTTGGTATTCGGTGAGGGTATCGCTGGATTACGTTGGACTCAGCATGAGTGTGTGGCTCGATGATGAACAGATCGTCTCTGACCTTCCGGCTGTTCCTCGTGAGTGGACGGATACGTTCGCGATCGCCACTGAATACGGGGCCCCTGGCATAGTATACTATGATGATGTGAGCGTATTCCAGCATGAATAACCGCTGCGAATTTTTTGTCTTTCTTTCACACTCTTTCCACTTGACCCTTAGAATATCACAGGTATAATATTGTACATTACTACGGTCGTCGTTTCAAATGAGAGGGACAGACACCGTGATATTCACGTACGGTTCAGCGTACGCAGGGAATCTTAGAAAGGGGGTATCTCAGTGAGTGGCATTGTCGGGATTATTTCAAATACAGATTGTCGGGATGACCTTTTTTATGCAACCGATTATCATTCACACCTAGGTACATCATTCGGCGGTATTGCTATCTCCGACGGCGCAACACTCGTAAAAAAGATACATAGTATTGCGAGGGCTCAATTCAAGTCTCGATTCAGCGAGGATATTGATTTTATCAACATGCGAGGGAATGCAGGCGTTGGCGTGATCAGCGACCGGGATACACAGCCGCTCATTATGAGATTGAAGTTTGGAGAATATGCATTATGCGGTACCGGCTACATAAACAACCAGGATGAGTTGGCCGCCGCGTTGATAGAAGAAGGAGTTGTCTTTTCCGAAATGCCTGGCGGTAATGTGAATCAGATAGAGCTCGCTGCAAAAATTATTAACAAAGGCAAGACTCTTGTTGAGGGGATCGAATACATGCATGAGCAGATCGACGGGTCCATGTCTTTGTTGCTGTTGGGGAGGGAAGGCATTTATGCCGCTCGCGATAAATACGGACGCACGCCCCTTGTCGTGGCAAAGAGAGACGGTGCCTGGGCTGTTGCTACCGAGACTTGTTCGTATAAGAACCTTGGTTTCATAACCGAGAGGGATCTGGGCTCCGGCGAGATTGTCCTGCTGGACACCAACGGATGTACCCGATTGAGAAAGCCGAATGAGGTCCTGCAGTTGTGCACTTTTTTGTTCGTCTACGCAGGATTCCCCGCGTCTGAATATGAAGGTAAGAATGTCGAAGATTTTAGAGAGAAATCTGGCAGGATAATCGCCAGTAACGACAGCATCGAGGTCGATTTCGTTGCCGGTATTGCTGATTCAGGAACGGCATACGCGCACGGTTATTCGCATGAGTCGGGCGTACCGGTTAAGATCCCCCTTCTTAAGTACACTCCTGGCTGGGCGAGAAGCTATGTACCACCCGCGCAGGAAACCAGAGATCTTATTGCCCTGATGAAGCAGATCACGGCTGACGTTCTCATAAAGGGTCAGAGAATGGTGGTAACCGAAGATTCAATTGTGCGTGGTACTCAACTGAAAAATTATTTGCTTGTGAAACTTTGGAATGCCGGAGCAAAAGAGGTGCATGTTCGACCTGCTTGTCCGGCCTTGATGTTTCCCTGCAAATTTCTATATTCAACACGCCACCTCGATGAATTGTTCGCGCGCCGGGTCATAAAGCAATTCCACGGGAAACATATCGACAATGTTGAACCCTACCTCGATATTGATTCACGTGAATACAAAAAGATGATAGCTGCAATGGAAAAGGATCTGAACGTCACATCGTTGAGGTATCAGACTCTTGAAGATATGCTGACGGCGACCGGTCTGCCTGCCGAGAGCCTGTGCACATATTGCTGGACCGGCAAGACAATAAGCTGAACTGAGAACTCATATAATCTACAGATTGTTTCGACCGCACGGAATTCTTGAGAGGCAATACCAACCCGCCGGTCTACCACCCGTGTAATACAGACAAATTTCCCGTGCGGGGAATACGATCTTCATCTTATTCCCTGTGCTTCGGATGACTCTCTTTCTCATCTGAGAATCGAAATTTCCATATACCAGACTCAGATGGGGCATGTATTCTTCATTCTCCTCTTGTCCAAAGACCGCACGCGCCACTGAATTGGCTCGCATTAGTTCCGGTGTCTTGTCGGCTTTGATGAAAACGCATCTGAAGTAGCGGTCATCATGTTCGACTTCATTGAGCTTGACATCGAAAGGCTCTATCTGCAAAGCTATTTCTCTTGTCATGGCTATGGCCGTGGCTTTGGGGAGGCTAAGTTCTCCAATCAATGTAATGTGTGGTTCGAATTTTTGGGTTGAGTGTTCGTGGCTTAATCTTACGATCAGGGAAAGCAGCTGATCGGCGATTTCTCCCGCTGGCATGAGCCAAAGTGAGAATACTTCTTCTGTCCTGCCTGTTTTCACTCGTCCTCGACCTGCTGCTCCCGGATGAGCTCCTTGCGTTTTTCATTCGCCTTGCGTCCCTTGCGCGTGTATTTTGATTTATCTCTGTGGACCCGGGTTGGTCCATGTGGTGAGCGCTGTTTGATAGTTCTCTTTACGCGGATTTTTATCTTCTTCTCAGGCATAACGGTATGAATATAATACATGGATAGTATAGAAGCAATAGTTTATGATGGATAATGATATGAATACTTTTTAGGTTATTGACAGTATCTAAAAATCGGCTATTATTATAACACGTTGGCACTTCAGTATTTCTGAGTGAGCGTCATAGAGTTTTTTTTCTACGATTTGATTATTGATGAGACAATCCCGAGATAAAAAATCAAGGAGGTATTAACATGGGTAAATCAATAAAAGGTACAAAGACCGAGAAGAATTTGCTGGCTGCTTTTGCCGGTGAATCGCAAGCCAGGAACCGGTACACTTACTTCGCTTCAAAGGCCCGTAAAGAGGGGTTCGAGCAGATCAGCGCGATATTCCTGGAAACAGCCGAAAATGAAAAAGAGCATGCCAAGGTTTTTTTCAAGTATCTCGAAGGTGGTGACGTTGAGATCACTGCCGGTTATCCGGCCGGTGTCATTGCTGACACCAGGACGAATCTCGAGGAAGCCGCTGCCGGTGAGAAAATGGAATGGTCGTCGATCTATGCTGATTCTGCAAAAGTCGCGAAGGAAGAAGGATTCAGTGATGTGGCAGTTTCTTTCGAACAGATCGCCAAAGTCGAAAAGTTCCATGAATCGCGTTACAGAAAACTCATCAACAACATTGCGGATAGCGAAGTGTTCAAGAAGAAAACGCCGGTAAAATGGCACTGCAGGAACTGCGGGTATATCCACGAGGGCCCTGAAGCGCCTAAGGAGTGTCCAGCCTGCAAACATCCGCAATCATACTACGAGGTACTTGCAGAAAATTTCTAAATTAGCTCCAGGCGGTGATTTTTCCGCGCTTTTGTACAATACGGGAGGTTAAGATGAAACTCAATATGGGTTCGTTAGACCGTATCATCAGGTTGCTGATCACCCTGGTAATCGTGATCCTGCTCGTTGCTGGAGCACTGAAAGGGGCTCTGGCTGTCATATTGGGTATTGTCGCGATCATCTTTTTTGTTACCAGCATGTTTGGCTTTTGTCCCCTGTATGTGATCTTCGGTGTTTCGACCAAGAAGAAATAGCACCGCTCTTGCGATCCATTGAATCCGTATCTCTGCTATGGATGATGCGCAGAAGCACGTACATTGCGGATTATCGAGCAAGGATTTTCTTGAGCCGGAGAAAATACTTTGTGCTGCCCAGCTCAAAAAAGGGGACAGCGTTCTTGATGTCGGATGCGGTGAGGGTCAATTTGCACTTGCCGCATCCAGAATAATCGGCGATTCCGGAACGGTTTATGCAATCGACCTCCATGAACCTTCGATCAATATCCTGAGGGGTAGAATATCATCCGAAGGAATATGCAATATTTCGGCTTTTGTGGCGGATGCAAGAAAACACATTCCGCTGGGCGATAGCGTCATTGATGTATGTCTTATGGTCAATGTCCTCCATGGTTTTGCCGCGAACGGGGAGATTCCCGGAGTGATGCACGAAATATCGCGTATCGTTAGGAAGCACGGATGGGTCGTTGTGGTCGATTTTAAGAAAACAGCTAGCAGCGCGGGACCACCGGTGGCGATCAGACTGGCTCCGCATGAAGTAGAGGATATGTTCAAACGATATGATTTTGTTGCGGAAAAGACGCGCGATGTTGGTCCTTACAGCTATCTCCTGATACTCGTTCATCAGTGAACACTTTTTCATCAGGTTCCGGCAATTTTGTTGAAAAATAGGGATAAATGTTGATTTATTTGCCTAGACTGAAACATTTTCCGTCCGCAGGCGTATAACAGCATATAGAATTCCAAAGGCAATCTGAGTTTGGATTTATGAAAGGAGGTCATATGATGAGCGTAATTGCCACGCTTTTGATAACGGCACAAGTTGTGAATCCATCAGTATCTATCATGGTGCCGAATGCCTTATTCGGGTTTTTCGAGAAAACCGAAGAATTCCGCGAAACCTACGAGGTTCCCTCGGGAACGAAGTTGCAGGTTCATAATGCCAACGGAGACATTAAGATAAGCCAGTGGGGCGAGGATTATGTTGAGGTCTACGCAAAGAAGAAGACCAGCCACGGCGAGGAAGAGCTAGCAAAGGTCGACATCGAGGTCGTTGTCGATGATATGATGAAAGTCCGCACAAAATACCTGGAGAAGGACGCCCGCGTGTCGGTGAAATATGACATCAAGGTTCCTAAAGATGTAGTTGTTCAGGAAATCAAGACCTCAAACGGCGAAATAGAAATCAAGGGCACAAACGGTGATACCAGGTTGATGACTTCCAACGGGGAAATTTACGTGACCGATGTCAATGGAACCGTAAGCGTGCAGACTTCCAACGGTGAAATAGAGATCAAGAGAACAACTGCGGTACTCGAAGCAAATACTTCAAATGGCGAGGTTAGTGTCGAGATCTACAATATGCCCGAAGACGGTACAAACATTTCCTCTAGCAATGGTTCGATTCAAGTTTATATCAGTGATGAGTTGAACGCGGGCCTGAGGGCTGCAACATCGATAGGTAAAGTACACATAAAGGATGTTGAGTTACAATCAAGGTTCACGGCTACTTCTCAGACTTCGTCTGTCCTTGTGGGCGAGATCGGCGAGGGAGGCAGATCGATAAACGTAAGCACTTCGAATGGTGAAATAAGGTTCCACAGACTTGCCGAGTGATGAGATTCTGTCTTGGTACTCGGGGCGTTAAGAATCAGTGTTTTCTTAGAATAAAGCCGGTGTCGTTGATGTAAAGATAAAAGGTATCCGAACTGGGGTATTGAAACGCCGCAATACCGTAAGCGGCATCAACACCCGGAATTCTTTCGGCATTTTTGAGGAGAAATTCCCAGAGGCCCTCTTCCGGATGCATTTGATAAATTGAGATAGTCCTCGGCTCGGCATTATCCCACCGGCCGGAAAGACGCGTGATCCGATAGTAAGCGCCGGCGCCCAGCCAGCGCAAGACAGTGCCCCATCTCAAGAAATAACCTTCTACCATCCACTGCTCGCCAGCTGTCGTGAAGAAATGCATGCGGTTTTCTTTTTCATCATAAAAGGTTATCCTTGTGCTGTCGCTGATAGATTCGGTGTATACCCAGCCGATTTTTTCCTCGTGTGTGTACCGGGCAAATGTTTGCAGGAAAAGGGAGAGATATATCAGGGATGATGCAAAGGCAAATGTGATCACAAAGATCAAGATTCCGTAAATAGATCTTTTGATCTTTGCTCTGCCCTTTATTAAATTTACTAACATATATATCAACAAAACCAAAGACAAGGAGAGCAGTATCAACCCGACGATGCCGGTCACCAGCACGAATTTATCCATATGCAGCAATTATACGATGCATATCTGTCAAGTCAATAGTCCGGGGTTGTGGCTGAAAATTCCGTGGATGATACGCAAATTAAAAATTGACGATTACGAGAATTAAGCCTATATTACACACCTTGACGCTGACTGCCGGTTTCATATAATTACTTAATCGTGCTATCCAGGCAGCATCGGTGCACTATTCTGTAAAGGAGGCCAGATGGAAGAGATTCCTGAGTTTGTGAGGAACCGTATAGTTTTGCATTTTAAGGACAACAGGTTGCTTAGGGGCTACACGCACGATTTTACCCCACTTAGAGAGAAGTTCCATCTGATTTCGGAGGAGGAGTCAGATAGGGGTAATGTTTACGAAGTCAATTGTTCGGAGCTCAAAGCCGTATTCTTCGTGAAATCACTCAAAGGTAATAAGGATTACATCGAGAAGAAAAGTTTCAGTGATGTTGATGCGGTCGGGCTCAGAGGGTTGAAGGTCAGGGTGGAGTTCCCTGATGGTGAAGTGATCCGTGGGACGAGCTTTGGGTACAGCAGAGCACGTAAAGGGTTTTTCGTCATACCGGTTGACCCGAGCAGTAATAACGAACGTATCTACGTGGTTACACACAGACTTCGTGACGTGCGCGTCGGCGCCGCTGCCGAGAGCTAATATAACCTGACAACAAAAATCCAAAGACCGTGTGCTTTTTAGATCTGCCCGGTCGATCTCATATAGCAATCTACTGTTTACACTTGACATAGCACAGTCTCCAGCTTAATATCAATACATGAAAATTTCTTCAATAGCTGCTATAACACTATTTCTCTGTCTTATCTCCATGAGTGTTTCCTCAGATCTTGAGCCGCTGGCAACAGAGATCATGGAAGAAATATGGAGTTTTCATCCAATTGGCTCAACAAATTTAGGCATCCACAAATATGACAGCCGTATGCCGGATTATTCCAGAAAGGAGTTGAATTTTAGGCTGAATAGGTTCAAAACACTTCGAGAGAAACTCGATGAACTGGATACTCTGGTTCTTTCGATCGATGAACGGGTGGACTACCACCTGCTTAGAGCTTCTCTCTGCGATGAAATATTCGACCTCGAAAAAAGCAAAATCTATGACAACGACCCTCTGTTGTATTCGCAGGCATGCATTAATGGTGTTTACACGATCATGATCAGGCACGCCGAATCTGTGAGGGGCAAGATGGTTGCCGTCACTGCCCGTCTCGATCAGATACCGAAATTCCTTGAAGTCGCCAGGCAAAATCTGAAAAAACCATCTTACGTCTTGTGCGACGCGGCAATCAATCAGTTGACTGAGGGTGAGAAGTTCATTGAGGAGATATTTGAATACTACAAGGATTCACTCGTACAGGAAGAGAGACTCAAATTACAGCAGGCAAAGCTGCAGGCGGTCGCGTCGATGATGTCCTTTGCCTACTGGCTTGAGCAGAATCAAAACCCGCATGGGATGTTCATCCTTGGTGAGGACAACTATAACTATAAATTGCGTAATGTACATCTGGTCGACATGACCGCGGACAGCATACTGAAGATCGGTGAGTACTATCTCGAATTGACCGCCTCAATGATTGACAGCCTGGATCGTATCCTCAAACCAGCACGCCAGGAGAAGGTCGTCTTGCCTTCCGATTTCGGTCCACACTCTGTTGTCGAATATCGCATAATGGAATTGAGCCGGCTGCGCGATTTCGTGACCGGGTCGGAAATGGTGACGATACCGGAATTTGTTGGTGAGATAGAGATCGTCGAGACCCCAGGTTTTCTTGCGGGGCTGGTTCCGGGCGCTGCAATGATGCCGCCCGGTCCCTTTGACAAATCCCGAAAGAGTTATTTCTACAACCCACGCCTTCCAAGAAGATTTGAACTGGCGGATGCAGAATACTTCTACAACTACATATACAATCGCTGGTTCCGCGGCGCGGCTGTTCATGAGGCATATCCGGGTCATCATCTTCAGCTGTCAATCGCGAATAATCATCCTTCGATCGTGCGCAGGGGATTTCGTACGTATTTCTTTGTTGAAGGCTGGGCGCTTTACTGCGAAGAGATTATGGCGACAAGCGGTCTTTATGAAGATACGATCGGTGCACTCATCAACGCCCTGGAGGGAGTGAGGTACCGTGCGGCACGTATCATCGTCGATGTTAGTCTACAGACCGGTGTTTTCAGTTATGAAGATGCCTTGCGCTTCCTAGCTGAAACTTTCGGCGGCAGCGAGGCCTATTACGCCCGGGAGGTGAAGCGATATATCAGTAACCCGATACAGCCATCGAGTTATCTCGTTGGTAAATTGCTGATTATTGATCTCATCGAAGAGTGCAAGGAATTGCGGGGTGATGATTTTGACTTGAAGAACTTCCACGACGAGCTGCTGAGCCATGGATCGATCCCGCTTGAGTTGCACAGAATACTTATGCTGGGAGGCATTTAGCTTAGATCCGCGCGCCGCATTCGGTTCGCCTGCTTCTTCTCTTTCTGATTGCTTACTGATTGTTGTTCTCTTTAATTCTTCTTATTGTGTAACGGGCCCAGGTATAAGCAATGATGCCGCCGATCGTATTACCGGTAACGATCCCCCACCAGATGCCCGGTAGTCTAAAATTCATTTGTACCGACAGCAGGTATGCCAGCGGTGCGACCAGGATAATGGTTCGCACCATGGTGACGACAAGAGAATATAGACCCTTCCCGATCCCCTGGAAGACTGCGGAAGAAAGAATGCCCAGGGCGGTGGCCGGGTAATATATGCACATCGTTCTTAGAAAGACAATTAGATCGTGAGATATGCGCGCCGCTTCTTCGCTCATCGTGAACAGCGAAGTAATTGGCACGGCGAAGATGAAAGTGAGCGATGCTACAAACATCTCGATGATGATCCCGGTTTTGAGTGCGTATGTATGGACAATGTCGAGTTTACCATACTCGCGGGCGCCGAATGCCGCACCGGTTACGGATACTACGGCGGTTGCCATGCCGAGGAGCGGGAGCGAAGCGAACATTGCTACGCGCCAACCGGTCGTGAAGACCGCTACCCCGTCGGTTCCGGCGACCCTGACCGCGATCAGGTTAAGAAGTAAAACTGAGAAGGACATGGTGATCTGCATTATCGATGATGGCAATCCCACACGCAGTATATCATACAAAACATTTCTCTTGAAGCGAAACCCTTTTAATCTGATCGCTATGTATGTATCCTGTTTGATGCATACCCAGTAGAATAGTAGCGATGAGGATATTGCCATAGAGATGATCGATGCCCAGGCTGCACCGGCCACGCCCAGACGCAGCGTGTAGATGAATATCGGGTCGAGTATGATATTCAGACCTGCGCCGCCTATCATGGCGTACATCGCTCGTCGCACATCACCCTCGGCCCGGAGTAGAGCACTGGCAACATGGGCGAAAAAGATGATGACCGTGCCGAGGAACATCACTTGAGCGTAGGCGGTTGCCAGCGGTGCGACCCTGCCGGCGCCCATGCGTATGAAGATATCTCCAGTGAGTAAGTAGAAAGGAAGGGTAACGGATATTGAAGTGACGAGCAGTAATACCATCGAGTGCGCCGCCACACTGTCGGCGCCGGGTTTGTCCTGAGCTCCTATTCGCCGGGAAACAGCGGCAGCGCCGCCGACGCCGAGTCCGGTCGCCAATGCTATTATCATGAAGAAGAACGGGAAGAAGAATCCGACTGCTGAAAGGGCGTCCGGCCCGAGGCCAGATACCCATATAGCGTCCACGAAACTGTAGATGGTCTGCACCGACATTGCGACGATCATCGGGATGGAGAGTTTAATAATGGCTTTCTTGGGGTTGCCGAGCAAGGTTTTCACGCCTTCGGTTTGCCGTAGCTGATTGTCTGTGTTAGTCATTGCTGTGATATAGTGGAAATCGTATTATAGGGGAATATTCTGAAGTGTCAACAAAATCGTTTGGTGAGTTAATTCGCATACGCCTGCCGTGTTGACATAGGCAAGAAAATGAATATTCTTTGCATTGAAGGAGGTTTGTATGATGGATGGGGTGACTACCGAAAGAAATCGTATTGTTGCTCGCTTCAGGGATGGACGGTTGCTCAAAGGGTACACGCATGATTTCAACCCGGTAAAAGAGACTTTCCATATAACCTCTGAACTGGAGCATGATAAGGGGGAAATTTATGAAGTTGTCTGTCCAGACTTGAAGGCGATATTCTTTGTGAAAACCCTGGCAGGTAATGTAAATTACAAGGAGAAGAAGCGGTTCGATGAAGTCGATACAACCAACCTCCGTGGGATCAAGATAAAGATCGAGTTCAACGATGGCGAGGTGATGTGCGGGATCAGTCTCGGTTACAGTAAAAATCGCAAAGGGTTTTTTATTATCCCGGTCGATCCCCAGAGCAACAACGAGCGAGTCTATGTTATTGCCAGCTCGGTGCGTAGCGTTAAATTGGGGAGCGCCGCATTAGATTAGGCGTTTACTGACAAAACATTTCTTCATTTTTTTAGTATTCGTAGTGTTCGGCCGCTGTACGGTGAAGTATGATTACCTTCAATGATTTGATATGCAATGTGTCCCCGATTATGACAGATTGACTACTGCGCACAAAGGGGAACATGGATGCTCATGATATGATCTTGGGTATCAGGCCTTGTTGCGGTGAGCTGCGTACCGTGGCAAGGAATTCCATGCAGGGGCCGAGATATCTGCCCTGCTGGCTTGAGGGATAAGCGGGAGGCGCTGACCTGAGACGCTTTACAGTAAAGGGTTTGCGGGTATGCCCGTATTGCTTCTATCGATCGATTCATTGACTATTGACAAACAGTGTCTCTATACTATAATCCGTCCCCAAGTGAATTATCTGGTTATTGTTTGGGAGAAATGTCTAATGTCTGCCAAGCGTTAATGACTTCTGTGCTCTTGGTGTGACTTGTCTGTGCGGAATTACTCATCAGTCTGCAATCGTTAGATAGATGAGAAAATGATCCTTACATGGAGGTGCCATAGAACAGTAGAATTCGGCTGGGAAGAGAGTATTGGTTTTGCTTCCCGGTCTCTCTGATCTCGTGTGAGGTCGGAGATAGAAAAAAATTTGTACTAACAACTCACAAAGGAGGATAGGATGTTTAGCCAGAAAAAGGCTATTGCAGCAATAATCCTTACCGCATGCATCCTGATGGCCGGGCCGGCTGATGTAGAAGAGAATACGCAGGAATTCTTGAACACCATACCGATATACCAAGTCAAGTATCATGAAACATTCATAGAGGCGCCAAATCCGGTTTGGGATACGAACCGTGTCTATGCCGGTTCAAGCGCCAACCTGACGAGGAAGGTTGCGATCGGCAAATACTTTAAGGGCGCAACCGATGACACGCTTCGTGTGATAACGGTGCAGTCGGGCGGCACGCGTAACCTGGTCATTGCCACGGATACTACATCGACCGGTTTCGGCAAAGAGAAGTTCCGGATTGAAGAGCCCTATCAGTTCTCTGCCGGTACGCCCCACCCGGTTACAGTCGGTGATATTGACGGCGATGCATACACTGATATTGTCGCTGCGATGGCGGCCAGTCCGTACAAAGTAATTTGGTTCGAGTGGAACGGTGCGGCATGGGCGCCTCAGGATTCTTTCGCGGTGAATGCGGCAGTTTATGGTCTTACGATCGGCGATGCGAATAACAACGGGAATGCCAATGAATTGCTGGTGCCGATATACTCTTCGACCGGAGGCTACGCGGTGATGCACGCGGTCTGGACCGGTACAGCATGGGACACTACGAGGATAATATTCAGCCAACCAACTTACCCCCGTGATGTGGTGATCGCGGACATACGTCCGGACCTGACAGGCAACGAGTTTTATGTCTCGGGTACTTCGGCGATTGGCATGGCATACTGGAACGGCGCATCGTGGGATACGTCAACGGTCGCCACCGGTCTTGCCTCGACCGTCTATGGTATTGATGCGGGTGATGTCGACGGTAATCTTGCCGGGAGTGAAATCGTCGGGGTGCATAGTTCGAGCACGTACCAGATATCGGTGTGGAACTGGGACGGCGCTGCCTGGCAGGGAAGGGCATGGCAGTGGCAGTCGACCTCGATCGGTTCATACAATAGTATCGACATCGGGGATATTATTACGGATCACCCGGGGAATGAGGTTGTTGTTACCGGAGCAAGCACGACGCAATACCCGGCGGCGTTCTGGATCGCGGCTGACGGTTCAGGGTGGGTGAGTACGCTGCCCAAACCGGTGGCCAGTCAGACGCAGTACGGTGTTGCGATCGGTGACATAAACCGGTTCCGGAGCATGAACGAGGAATTCGTCCTCACCGGGTACGGCACGATCGTGGAAGTCGAGCAGTACGACTTTGTGAATGATGTCGGTGCCTCATGGGTGGTGATGCATAATCCGACATCGATCGTCAATCTGCAGGATACGATCACGGTAGGTATCTTTAACTCAGGATCGGCGTCACAGTCGGGCTTCAGTGTAGGATACCGGTTCCAGACAAGCCCCGCGACCGGCAGCGTGACCTATACGGGGACGCTTGCTTCCGGCACGATCGATTCGGTGAAAATACCGGTAACCATGACCTCCCTGGGCTGGGATACACTCTATGTGTTCACAAACCTGACCGGCGACGCGTATGCAGCCAACGATACAACCTTCTGCCATATCGAAGTCTACGACGAGAGCACCAAGGTTGCCTCGGGCTTCAACGCGATCAATTTCCCGCCACAGGATTGGACTGCGACCATACTCGTTGGTACGTATAACTGGGCAAGGTACGACAATCCCACATATCCTTCTGCTGGTGTGCTCGAGGGTTATGCGGTTGCTGGATATCGTAGTTACAGCGCGGCTGATGGTTCAATGGCACGTCTCAGGAGCCATCCGTTCAATATCGGACCGACACCGAAAAAGATAAAACTACATTTCTACATGTACGGCGATACTGGCGACGCGACTAATCATGATTCTATCTTTGTCCAGTATTCCTTTGACGATGTTACGTGGACGACGGTTGCTGGTTTTGACCGCGTGGATACGATAAACTCATGGCGCGTGTTTGATGTCGAGATCGGTGATTTTGCCGCTAACACGGATCTCTACGTAGGCTTCCTTGCCTGGAGTGACTACGGCAATTACATGTACATAGATTCAGCAAGGTTCTATGCGACGACGGCGACCGCGGCAATGACCGATGCGGGCGTCATGGCGATTGCGCCGATGCCTGCGCCGGTGATCGCTGGCGACAGTCTCGAGGTTGTGGCAACGATCAGAAACTATGGTCTTAATGTCTTGACGTCGATACCGGTATTCTATACGACGGGTGGCGCGGACACGACGACTGAAACATGGACCGGGTCAATGATGATCGGCCAGACCGAGGATTTCACCTTCTCTACGAAATTCGTGCCCTCCGGTTCGGGCGATGTCACGCTCTGGGCAGGCACAAAACTCCCGGGTGACCAGGATCCATCCAACGATACGACGAGTATTTCCTTCACGGTTTGTCCGTTCTCTAATGTGCCGCCCTACTTCAAAGACTTTGATGAGGATTGGTCTAATTCAACGAATCCACCGTTCTGCGGCTGGCAGATCGTCGACGGCGGCTCGCAAACGCCGAATATCGTGGATAACAATGACTGGCACCGGTATTTATACTCGACGCACGGTAGTAACGTGGCGCGGATCTACTACAGCCCGATCGAAGACCAGGATGACTGGTTAATATCACCCAGATTCGACTGCAGCGCAGGGGGTAACTACTCGCTGGCCTACTGGCACTACTACAACGACTATTCAACAAGCAGTCCAGATTCGGGTCGGGTACTCTTGAGCACGGATAATGGGACAAATTGGCAATTGATAACGATGTACTCAAATGCGGATGATTCAGGTTTCTACAACTTCGATATTACTTCTCTGGTTGCTGGTCAATCGCAAGTGAAGATCGCTTTCCATTATGGGGCATACAACGAGTACTGGTGGTATATCGATGATTTCCGCATTGACTTTGCCGCGGATACAACGGGTCCGGATATAGCGTGGGTTACGCTGCAAGGCAATACTTATAGTCCTGGTCCTTATGGTGTCAGCGCAACTATCACAGATGCATCCGGTATCTCAGCCGATTCGTTATACTATGTGGTGGATGATGGGGTGACGGCGGTCGGGCACGTGAGTGTGGTAGGTGATACCTTCACGTATCAGATGCCGACGCAGGCGCCGGGTACAGTGGTTGAGTACTATGTGGGTGCAGTAGATGCGCTTATGAACAGCTCGGCCAGCACTACTGAGCGTTTCTGGGTTCTCTCACCGATGGCACCGACCGATCTTGAGGTTGAGCTCCAGGCCGATACTACGGTGCTGCTCGAATGGTTGCCGCCGGGTGAGGAGCTCTCTTATCATGGAGCAATTGCCTACTACTGGTCGTCCGATGCCGGTGATATGGTTGCGACCCAATTCACGCCGCAGCATACACCCTGTAAATTGGAAGCGGCTTCGATCACCTTCTACCAGCAGCAGGATACCTTTGCCTTCTATGTCTGGGCAGATGATGGTTCTGGATATCCGGGTACACCGTTGTATGTGGATACCCTAATAAACACCCAGATATATCCTAATGCCGAGGTATTCGATCTTTCGGGTGAGGACATCGTTGTCGATGGTGATTTCCATATCGGGTACCAGTGGCTGGGTGACAACACGCCTTGGATACTCTGTGATGCCGAAGCGAACACGACGCGTAGCAAATATAATGAAGGTAGTGGATGGCTGCCGAGCGGATATGATTTCTTCACGACCGCGGTCGTCAGTTACATTCCGCCGACTACCGAAGGTATTGTTTCACGCCGTGTTTCGAACAGTGTAGTGCGGTCGTTCAGTGCGGGTCAGACCAAGATCGGTACCGAGCGAGCGGTGAGTGAGCGGGTGACTGAAGTGGTGCTGGAGCCGCTCGATGCTGCCGCGGTGCAGACATTGCTGGAGCGGATTCTGGGCATATCGAATTTCGAGGTCGAACGCAGTACGACACAGGGTGGACCGTACACTTCGATAGGCACCAGTACGATGAGTTCGTTTATTGACAGCATGCTGGTGAGCGAAAACGAGTACTACTATGTGGTGAAGGCGAACTATACGGCACCCGACACCATGTCGTACTACTCCAACGAAGTTGCGGTCGAGGTTGATTTCACTGCGCCGGTCTACGCGAACACGACATTTGATACGCTGGTCGCCGGGCCGTGGGTGGTGTCGACCGATATCACTGACTGGAGCGGACTGGATTATGATACGCTCGCCTATCGCGCCGATGGTGGTACCTTCGCTTACGTCACCAGCGACAGCATATCAGGTAATACCTACTACTATACGATACAGAGTTATCCGAGTTACACGCTGATCGAGTTCTATCTGTTCTGTCAGGATGCGTCGTGGTTCGTGAACACTGGTCAGGATCCGTTGACCGGTTACTATTCATTCACGGTTACCGGTATCAACGAGAATAACTTTGTTGGAATGATCCCCGACCACGTGTTCCTCAATCAGAATCGCCCTAATCCTTTCAGCCAGTTGACACGGGTCGAGTACGGCGTGCCGCAGAGCATGCATGTGAACATATCGGTTTACAATGCGGCCGGACAGCGGGTCAAGACACTGGTCGATGAGATCAAGGCACCGGGTTATCATGTTGTGAACTGGCAGGGTACTGATAATCTTGGCCGCCGTCTTGCCGAGGGTGTCTACTTCATGCGGATAACGACCGAAGAACTGAAGGAAACGAAGAAGATCATCCACGTCCGGTAATCATTAAGATCTGCAGGCAAAAGGGGCGGCTGAGGCCGCCCCTTTTTTTTCGTTGTGTTCGTTAATCTCGTTACTATCGCTATTCCCGTTATTATCGTTGAACATATTCAATATCGATCTCCTTCACGAGGTCATTCAGCATCGTCGTAAGGCCTTAGCCTTTCGAATTCCTTCTCGACTCACTTCGTTCGCTCGAAGAGTAATAGTCAATTACTGTTTGATCTTGTCGAGAAGTGCAGAACCGAAGTACGCGCCACGGAGCATTTAGTTTTTAACGTAGTAACGATATTAGCGAACCTAACGAGATTAACGAAATTATTGAGTTTGAAACCGTCGTGAGGTGAATGCTTTTTGTTCTCGATGCGTTTCTAACGAAACTTACTCGAACAGTAATGATTTCGGTATTCTTCGAGCTTGTCGAGAAGTGCAGAACCGAAGTACGCGCCACGGAGCACTTAGTTTTTAACGGTAGTAACGAAATTAACGCAATTAACGGTATTAGATTTCTTCGACCTTCATAGGCAGTCATCAATCTTGACATCGCTGTAAAAGTGTCTATCTTTGATGATTCATGTCTAATGCTGGTAAGTCATCCGAACTCCGCCATACAGTAAAATTCTCTGTCACCGAAGGTGTGTATACTCAGATCTATATTGCCCTGGCG
The DNA here is from genome assembly GCA_029858255.1 of candidate division WOR-3 bacterium. Taxonomy (NCBI): domain Bacteria; kingdom Pseudomonadati; phylum Caldifarciminota; species Caldifarciminota bacterium. The sequence continues at coordinate 63,190 of JAOUFJ010000001.1, forward strand.
AGTGCGGGTAGTGCCTTTGTTACACGATTCGCCCTCTTGCTCGGAGCCCTACCATACCATCTGGGACTGCTCGCGGCCATCGGTCAACTATCACTGGTTTTCCAACCTTTTGGCATCCTGATTACCAGAAGAGGAACATCCCGGAAGAAGATAATCGTCAAACTGGCGACCGCGGGACGGGCGCTCGCCCTGGTGTATGGGGTCCTGCCTTTCTTTTTTCCCCGCTACATTGCCATCTGGGTTTTCCTACTGCTGCTTTCACTGAGCACTTCTCTACATGCCATGGGTACGAATGCCTGGATAGCCTGGATCTCGGATATGGTGCCGGACCGTGTAAGGGGACGTTTTTTCTCGTGGCGCTCCCGCTATTTTATGATCGGAGGTTTACTGATCGGCTACGTGCTCGGTGCTTTCGTTGACGTATTCGATCCAAAGACGGTGGGTTTGATCGAAAGGTTGTTTAGTATAACCAATGCAGGCATTTTTTCTGCCGGGCATTTCGAATATGTATTTATTTTTGTATTTGTGATCGCTGCGATATTTGGATTCCTTGGTTTGACATTCCTGAAGCGTCAGCCAGAACGTCCAAGTAAAATAAAAAAAGAACACATAGCCGCGATGTTAATAAAACCGATGCGTGACCGCAACTTCCGTAAATTCCTGATATACAGTTTGTGGTGGATGCTTGCACTGGGTATCGGGTCTCCGTTCTGGCAGCCTTTCATGATACAGAAATTGCACATGTCTTTGGTCAATATCCAGGTCTATGGTACGATCAGTGCGATCGCATCGATTCTCGCATTGCGGCCATGGGGTATGATCATCGATCGGTTCGGTAACAAAGCGGCCATGCGCATCGCGATTATATTAGGTGGCATCAACCCGCTGGTATGGTTATTCGTCAATGTGAACAATACCTGGATATTGTACCTGGAGGCGATGACATCGGGCATCATGTGGTCGGGGACCAACATCGTTGCCATGAATTTTGTCCTGGCGATCGCCCCGAGTGATAGGCGACAGATCTATTCGGGGATTCTTGGTGCTTTTTCCGGAACTGCGATGATAATCACAATGCTACTGTCCGGCTTCTTTCTACCAAGGTCCATGGAGATACTGGGTTTGTATCTACACCCTGAACAGGTTTTGTTCGGGCTCACCGGATTGTTGCGCTGGACCGCTCATGTTCCCTTGAGCTGGGTGGAGGAACCAAGGGGCCAGCCATTTGGCGCTCTCATGTATTATCTGAGGCAGTCGGCAAAGGTGCGTATTGCTCAGTTCGTCGGACTCATCGTCCGCAACGGCGGCAACTACTCTGGCAGCGAGAATCGCCGCTGACCAATTACAGTTGACTTCAGTCGTCTGTCATTCGAACATCAACGATCTTATTATCCATTCTGGCAAGTGGGAATTTTGTGTTTATTGACAAATATATGATTATCCGTATAATTTAATTTGTATACAGGCATGAAGCGACGTCGCAAGCAGACTAAGCAGACATCGAAGCGATTCAGGCTATTAATTTTTGCTGCTGTTCTTGCGGTCCCGTTATTGTATTTGGGCAGAAGGATTTATCGATTTGCTGATGCGATCTTCGAAGAGAATAGCATGAATAGACAGCGAATAATACTCCGTGCCGAGAATGATGTTTTGAAACAAAGGATCGATGAATACAAGAAAGGCGGTCTAATTGAAACAAAGGCCAGGGAAGACCTGGGAATGATCAAGAAAGGTGAGAAGGTCTATCTAATACGCAAGAAATGATTTATCAATTACTTATTACGCCTTTTCGTCTTGAATCCTGCCGCAGCGAGACCGGCTGCGCAGCAGGCGAATTCGTCTTACTGAAGAGCAAAGAAGGTATCGATATCGGCAAAGTGGTCGCGCTGCAGAAAGATGAAACGGGGAGCGTGTACGGGGAGATTTTGCGGGGGGTTACCCATGAGGACCTGCAGAAGCAGTGTGAACTGCAGGAGTATGAAGATTTCTGCCTGATTGAATTCAAGAAGGCCGTAGATGACTTCGGCGTGGCGATGAAGCCGGTATATTGTCATTGCCAGTTTGACGAAGAGCGGGTAATGTTCTATTTCACGGCCGAGAAGAGACTGGAATTCCGCCGGTTGCACCGGCACATTTCCCAGAAATTGAACAAGCGTGTAGTTATCAAGCAGATAGGCGTTCGCGACTACTCCAAGCTCTTCGGCGGGATCGGTCCATGCGGCCGGAATCTTTGCTGTTCAGCATTCTTGAATGAATTGAAATCTATCTCCCTGCGAATGGCGAGAGAGCAGAAACTCTATGTCTCCCCGAGTAAAATTTCCGGTGTATGCGGCAAACTGCTCTGCTGCTTGAATTTCGAAGAAAATTTCTATACCGATTTTCAGGAGAGAAACCTCAGTCGCACGATGCAGGTCGATGAAGAAGAATAGACCTGCGTCGAGCCCGAACCCCCAAAGTCGCTATGAAGACAGATGATCTGTTTCGTCTTGTTAAGACCCTGCGGGAAAAGTGCCCATGGGATCGGTCTCAGACCCTTCAATCCTTAAAAGGGAAAGTGATCGAGGAATCCTACGAACTCGTCGAAGCGATCTCTGAAGACGATCTTGCCGCGATCATGGAGGAGATCGGCGATGTCATGTTCCTTGCCATGTTTCTTGCTCGCATTCTGGAGGAGGATGGTAAGGTAGATTTTGATCAACTCATCGAGTCGACGATAAAAAAATACCGTGCCAAACATCCGCATGTGTTTGAAGAAAAGGAACTCAAAGACGAAAATGCGGTCCTGGAATTCTGGCACAAGAGTAAGGAAGATATCTTCGCAGGAATACCTGAAATCCTTCCGGCTCTTCTGGCGGCGAAGGTGATCCAGGAAAGGGCAGCAAGGCTCGGTTTTGACTGGCCCACACACGCAGGGCCTCTTGGTAAGGTTCGCGAAGAACTCAGTGAGATCGATAAGGGCCAGGGATCTGAGCGCCACGAGGAAATGGGTGATCTCTTATTTGCCTGTGTGAACCTGGCACGCCATCTGAACATCGATCCCGAGGATGCCTTGAGGAACGCCAACAAGAAATTTGTCAGACGGTTCAGGAGGGTCCTGAAAGAATTGAAGAGTAGGGGCCGTGACATCGATAGCGTCGGTCTTGAAGAGATGGACGCGATATGGGATGAGATCAAAAGACAAGAATAGCCAGTCAGAGAATATAGAGCGCGAAGTAGACGAACTCAGAACCGGTCTTGTGCAGCTCGGTATAGATTTCGATGCTGACGTGATCGCCCGCTTTACGGATTACGTTAGGATCCTTTATTCCTATCACGGTAAGTTGCACCTCCTCTCTCACAGGGATTACGAACGCATAAGCAGGAGGCACTTTCTACCGTCATTGGCTGCCTTGCAGTATGTGAGGAATCATCGCCGGGTATGTGATGTCGGCGCAGGTGCCGGATTTCCTTCTATCCCCCTGAAAGCATTACTGCCCGCGATCGATCTGGTGATCTTTGAATCAGTGGCCAAGAAAGCGGACTTCCTGAGATTCTTGGTGGACGGAATTCGCCTTGAGGGAGTCGAGATAAGGAATGAACGAGCAGAGGAATATTCGGGTGAGGGATTTGACCTGATGCTGTTCAGGGCGGTTGGGAAGGTCGCAAAATTGCTGAGGTTGGTTGACAAGTTACTTGTTCCGGGAGGCGAAGCGATCTTCTACAAATCGCAGCATGTTAATACGGAGCTTCGGCAAGCTGAGACCGTGATGAAAAAGAAGGGTTATACGGCCAAGGTGATCACCGTATCGACACCCGTGGAGGGTCTGCCGCTCGCTCTGGTGATATTGAACAAGCCGTGTTGAAATATCGATAGAGATATTCAGCGTTCTCGTCGGAGTGGTACTCTCTTGACAGCCTGGTATAAATGAATATACTCCGTGGAGTAAATAAGGAGGCAACATGGCATACAAAATTAATGATGAGTGCACTGCATGTGGGCTATGCGAGCCGGAGTGCCCGGTTCAGGCGATTGCGGCTGGCGATCCGATTTACGTCATCGACTTTGACAAATGCGTAGAGTGTGAAGGTCACTTTGATGAGCCTCAGTGTGCTGCGGTCTGTCCGGTAGATGCATGCGTTCCTGATCCGGATCATCCAAAGAAATAAATCCATATTTCGGGATTAAATGCGTAATGCGGTCGGAAAAACCGACCGCATTTTTTTTGAAAAAATACTGGGCTAAGACGTTTTATCTATTTTGCCGCCAAAGTGAATTGTGCATCCAAGTAAGCGCCTTCGGCATCAGTGGCGCGCACAAACACCTCAAAAACCTCTGTTTGACCGGCAGTTCCATATATGACACCATTTTCCTTATCGATCATAATGCCAGAAGGTGCGTCCAGGAGTTCAAAGGAGAGGGGGTCTCCGTCGGGATCGAATATTGGGAGTGCGTAATAAACGCTGTCAGTGGCGCATTTTACCGAGTCGATCTTCATCTTGAAGGCGGGTGGAGAATTGGCAATGGTGATCTCAAAAGGGAAGGGTTCGGACCGGTCATCGCCGTCATCGGCAAAGGCGGCACCTGTTATCACGTCATTCTTCTTAAGCCCGAGAGAGCTGAGTTGGAGAACATTAGAGGTGTTGGGTAACACTTCATCGTTTACCAGCCAATGAACGACCAGATCTATTTCATCCTGATCAGCATCTTCGAAGAGGGCGTTGAGCGTGATCTGGGGTGTTGTTACGTATACCATCTCAGGCATGACCGATACCGAGACGATCCTTGGCGCCATACCACCAATGGTCACTTCACCAGACCGCATGGTCTTTCCGTATGTCTTTCCGTCGTATGGCGTAACCTCGGCAAATATCTTATCTCCCTTCTTGATATCGGGGTAGGTGAAAGACATACCTTCACCGATCTCATCTTCGTTGACGAACCATTTTACGAGATAGGTGATCGGATCGCCATCCTTGTCCGAGGCAAGAATCCGTGCGGTTATTTCCGAACGAACGTTTGGATTCAACGGAAGGAGGGTCACGCTCTGCAGTACCGGTGCATCGTTGGATGAAATGGTTCCTTCCTCTTTCTTGCCGCCGCACGTGGTGACGAGCAGCACGATAACTAGCCAGAATGCGATGGTGTTTCTATTCAATTTTCACCTCCACTATAAGAGTATAGGCAATTTATCAGGCAAGTCAATCTGTGTTTGTGCATGCGTTCGATAGAGGGTCAGGACATCATTAAACGTCCTGACCCTCTGCGAATACATAATCCTATTCTTTCGCGATTAGTCTGCCTTTTTTCACTTCGTACAAGCGTTCAACCCTGACATAGGTCCTGGCTCCTACCCGGCTTTTCCTGTCACTAATGAGGGAGGCCGTAAAAGGAAAGGAGATGTTCTGTGCATCTTTGGGCATATTCTTGTATACCAGCGATGCACGGGCATTCTGAACGTAGACCCTGAGACCATCGACCAGAACGAGTGAATCGCCTTCGATGCTATGGACCATACCTAGAAAAGTCTCTTCTGCAAACAGGCAGAGAGAAAATGTCAGTAGGAGTAGTATTATTGCTTTCATCATGACCTCCTTATCTTCCTTTCCAGAGTATCACGCCACCTCTGGGAAGGCCAGGAATTCCTGTTTGTGGCGACACTATGACGCCGCCAACCTGGATGAATACCTTTGTTTGGTCAGCCGTGACGTAGAGTGCTGGTTCGGAAGGCATCCCCGAGCCAAGGCCAAGTGAGATGTTGTTGATGTTTCCAGTCGAGCCTAGGAATGGTTCAGTATACGCGGTGCCCGTTTGATAATAGAGGGCGTATAGTTTTGCCGTACCTCCATAAGAACAGATGTCGTTGGTCGGCCGGAAAGTTGTGAAGAGCACGGCGCCGCCCATGACCAGGGTCGATGTGAGGGTCCGTTCGCCAGCCGGTAGCCATCGGTACCACCCGAGCCGGTTGTTAACCAGGCTCTTCAAGGAATCAAAGGTGATGACCGAGGCACCCAGCAGCACATTGCCCAGTGTGTCGATATTCACATTAGTAACATTGTACAGCTGGAGCGGATCTGTTGTATGTACTGTATCATCACGGAAACCAACATAAAGCTGCTGTGTCGTTGTATCGGCGATATCGAATTCACTGAACAGCCGTCCCGAGCCGAAATAAACCCAGAGATGGTTATATTCATCCGTAGAGACACTGCCTTCCGCCGTGACCGGGCGTTGTGTATTCATGACCATGCTCAGAGTCCAGGTGTTGGGGTCTGGATTGTCGTTGGTCAAGATTCGGTAGATCCTTCCGCGCCATGCTTTTGTCGGAGGTCCTGCGTAGAATGCATCGCCAAAATACAGCCGGTCGACATTGTAGTCAATGCCCCAATCACACGCGAAGATATTGGTGATGAACGAAGCAGCGTCGGGCACGATGATCGTGCGTAGGAGCGCTCCAGTCCGCAAATCGACTATGAATATTCGGGCATTCTGGGCGGATTCACCAGAGCAGCTCTGGGGGCCCGAACCGAATACAAGGAACCACCTGTCCTGTACCTTAACCGCGGTGGAGTAGCATGCGGTCAACCCGAGGTCAGGCGCAGTGAATTCCCACAATGGTACTGGGTTTTCAGGAACAGTAACGTCAATGGCAAAGTATGCGGAACTGAACGTATCGGCCGGTGTTGAGATCGGAAATCCACCAAGCCGCATGCCGCCGATGAGCAGGGTTCCCCAGCCACCCGGGTATTTCGGGTCAGCCGAATTGAATATCTGGGCGTCGGTGATATAGGCGCGCAGATCAACATAATACGTGTGGCAGTGGCGGTAGCGGAGACTCTTCAACCATCTTAGATGGGGTAAGAGGTTATAAGGAATGTATGACCATAGTTCTTCTCCGAGATCATAGGGTGCAGGGTCGAGCGACATCGGGTTCATTGCATCGTCCCCGACTTGCGCGATACCGGCATTGAAACAGTGGAGCATGCCGTCGTTACTACCGACGTAGACGACCTGACGTCGGCCACGGTACTCGTTGTAGTACTGGGCATAGGAAGCATCACCGTAGATGAAGTCGTAGCGCTCGATCGGGCGGCCGACCAGACCAGGACCAGAATTGATTATGTCGCCGAGTTTCCAGGTGTTGGTTCCGACAGTGCGGGTCCGTAAGTCCGGATAATCCTGCCCCATTATGTACCTTATTATGGTGTCGGCCTGGGCATCGGTCGCTGCACCGAGATAAGGGCGAAGCGTGGTTACATTGTCCGGTTCGAAATCGATCACTTCACCTACTTCCACGCTATGATTCTTGTTGGCGTCGACAAAAGTCTTTATGTTGCGGTCAGCAGGTAGTACATTCCAGAGCCAGTCGCCGGCGTCCCAGATCGGTACTAGGTCGTCAATATCTGCCATACCAACCGAATCGAGAGTCTGTCCATTACCGTAGAGATCCCGGTACCTCACTATGGTCACGCCGGTTTGATGCGAGATCATATGGATGACATAGTCGTCCAACAGATTGAGCGTGGCATCGGTGTGAGTATCTTCCCGGAGCAGCCCGAACGGATCGAGCCACAGCGAATGAGTGGTGCCGAGCCAGTCGACGATCTCACCGTCGGGGAAGAACTTCACCTGGTAGAACTGGGACTGGACAGCCTGGCCGCCGGTCTTTGATCCCGTGGTCACGACCGCGACCGGTGAGGCCGAAGCGACGCGGGCCATCATCTCCATGATCGCCCGTATCAGTGCTTCTTCTAATGCATAACCATTCTCGGCATAGAAGTAATTGTCAGCGATATTGTCGAAATCGCTGTCCCATTCGATCTGCAGGTCGGGTCTGTTGTTTCCATTATTATCAGTGAATCCACCGAATTTGCAGGCCTGCTGCAATGTAGGGTTGCTTTCGAAAGCAGCAACGCCAAACAGCGAAACATTCTGAAAATCAGGTAGATTTCGGTCGCGCCACAGAGCGTTGCTCTGATCAACACTGTCAGGCCGGAGGTCGTTGATATTACCGTAATAGGCAAGATGAATGAGATAATTAGAACCGAAACTGCTATACGCAGCTAAATTCGGTCCATTTGGTACTCCTGAACCTGCATACGTGGCATACGAACGGAGGTTCGTGGCATTGGGCATGTCGATCAGGCTGTTATCCGGTACGTGGAGGTCCATAGTCGGTTCGCCATCAGTAATGAGTAGAATAAAACTCTTGCGGCATGGTGTCATTTTACTCCAGCCCGAGGGTCCTGGCAGTGATTTTTCATACCATGGATCCCTGACCGTTACCGGGCCGACTGAGTATTCAGCATTGGTGTAGAACGTCTGTGCCTGTGAGAAATACCGCAGCATTACCCAGTAGCACTCGCCAATCGGCGTCCATGTGTTGAAAACCACATTTCTGATGTCCTGATACAGATCAGTGAACAGGAAACCACCGATATAACCGCTTCCACCTACCAGTTCCCCGCCATTGTCTTCGAATACACCGCTGCCTTCATTGAAGCCCTCCCAGAGACCGCCTGGCCCGTAACGAAAGCCGGCGAGGCCGAATCGCGGGGCATTTTCATCCCAGAAGCCGTCGCCATCTTTGTCTGCCAACTGGGCCATGATGCCGCCCCAGTTTGCCCTTGGGACGTCTACCTTAACGTCATGTATCGGAGTGGTGGGCAACGGACCATTACCGATTCTTGTCACTGTCACCCGACTCAGCATGGGGTCGAGACTATGCGTAACATCGATCCTGCTGTAGTTCTGGTCCTGGCCGAGGTTTGAACGGTAGTATACGGTCCAGCTACCCCTTCCTTCACTCTCCAATCTGACCGGATTGGGGTTGGACATGGCAACGAAGGTTGAAGGTCCTCGGCCGCCGATCAATGCTTTTTTCGCGACATCCCCGCGGCTCATTATTGCCCAGTTCATGATATGGCCGGGCATCGTTCCTGCCGGGTCCGCGCGCCAGCGATTGACATCCCATAAGTAGTTGCTGTCTGGATTGAAGTATCCGTAGTAGCTCACTGTATCATCTGCGGTGCCTTGCGTAATAGTTGTTGTAGTGTAGGCGCGGTCAGCCATGGAACCGGAATTGTCGAGTATGATCATTATGTTGGGCGTGGGTGTTTTCCAGGTAAAAGGCGGAAAACAGCAGAAAGCCGTGTCAATTAAGGTCGTGTCCTGCGCCTTGCCCAAGGTGGTGCATAGCAGCAATACGCTGACGAAGAATATGAGCGATGGTTTGTGATAACCTGCAATCTTGTGCATCTTATCCTCCTTGAAATTAATTAGCCTGTACGGTGTAGCGCTGCAGAGCCTCAACGCCGACTCTTTCACCGCCCCGGCCGACTATTGTCGCACTAATATAATATGTCCGGTAACTGCCTGATGCTGGCGTTGATCCCGGGCCCGACAGGGCGCGAGCGAATTTCATGGCTGTGCCGGACATCGTGATGACCTGTGCCGAGGTACGTTCGGCCGTAACAAAAGCTTTATACCCACCCAGTTGTACAGTATCATACATATAGGGGTTAGCATCCAGAAAGGTATTGAGGCTTTCTGCCTTTGCTTTGCCAATTTCGAGTGCGGCGATAGCCGCTTCATATGTTGTTTCGTACCTTAACTGTCCACGCGTAACACTCATGCCGCGGATGACGATGTACAGGGCCATCGAGCCGACGATCAGGATGATGATCATGGTTCCTAACGCCGCTAACAGGGCGATACCTGATTCGTGATTCTTGATTTTTCCGGTTTTCATAATCCCTCCGGTGGTTGTAGGTTCTGAGGATAGACAATGCTGCTGAGTATCGCGCGTTTACTGCGTTTTTGATTAAAGTCGAGCGGGTAAGTGTATGGTGGATCGTTTTCAATGGTCACGGAATCTTCGAGTGTCTCGTATCCGGCCATGGCGTCAGATGACACGACCATGGTAAAACGTACTGCCCATTTGTTAACATAGTTCGCATTGAACGGCGGATTATTATTTGCACCCCAGGAATCGACTATGCCATCACCATCAGTATCGATACCATAACGGAACTGAATTGCTTCAACATTGGTCAAGAGCGCTTCATTGCCGCGCATCAGAGTGTCACCCGCTAGGTTGTATGTCAGTCCGGTGTTGTACGTATCAGAGTTACGTCTAAAGACCATGAGCCCGGCACGTGCGGTTATTGAAGGTCCGATATGCAGACGGAATCCATGGGTCGGGGTGTTCCATATCGGGTCGTAATATGTGAATGTGTCTATACCCGTGATGATCAAACCCTGGTACATTGCCTTGCGTACTTCGTTTATTACAATTATCGTATCACCGATCTGAAAATTGGCGAGGCTATCGTCCCATCTCCGTACCGGCAGGGTCGAACCATCGACATTGTCGAGCAGATAACTCCACTGTGTGCGATTCATCTCGAAACCGAGGCCAACTCCCTTGAGTGTGGCATCTGAACCAACGTTCGCCAATTGCAGTGCATCCTGTAGCTCGTATGGATAACCAAGCCCGGCGAGCAGCAGATCCCACTTCACAAGCGTGAATGCAACCTGTGCATCGGTCTGTAGTACAGTGGTCCGCGTTACCTGAATGGATTTTGTTTGTTGCAGGTTGAGAATCGAATAGACTGCACCAAGAACTATCATCAGAATGACCAGGGAGACCATCAACTCAACAAGTGTCATGCCGGACCTGCGATCCTTTTGTGTGAAATTCTTATTCGAAGTTCTCAAATGATGGTTGAAAAATTGCATCATTCCTCCTAGTAACGTTTTATCAAATCCGAAGAGACCGGCCGTGCCGCCTGCATCCACAATACGTGGATCCGGACCGTTTTGAAACGCGGGTCTGGCACCGAGACGATCATGCTGTCAGCAATGTTCCACAGAACACGAAACGGGCCGCCGCCTACTACCTCGGATATTTCGTAATCAGGGGTGATGGTATCATCAAGGCCAGCTGATGCGATATAGCGAAGTATCGAGTCGTTCGTCGGGAGCCCCATTAATTCTTCATGGTGGCGGTTCAGCACATCTCTTGCGTACATGCGGCGATTCATGAGCGTGCTGGTCCGTATCCCCATCACCGTGAGCCTTGAAACCGCAAGCACGCCTATGGCTAAGACGACGATCGCTACGAGTACCTCGACAAGAGTGAACCCCTTACGGCCTGCAGCATTTTTCTTCGCGGAATTTTTCCTGAGAATCTTGTTCATCTCCACCTCCTCTACGGATTCCAGGTACCACCTGCATACTCGTAGGTGGCGACCTTACCTACTCGGTTAACACCAACCGCATAATTATCTATTCCGTCGGTAATATAAGCGACACCGCTCGTTGCTCCACCACGCGCGTCGATCAAGAGCACACCGGTGGGAAAATCGATGCCGTTAACACCTGGTGCGACCATGCTCGCTTCGGGTGGCTGGTTCGCAACATTAGCACCACCAAAGCGGACCTGTCCCGCATCGGTGTCTCCTAATCTGAAATCTACGGTCATTCCGTCTGGGCGCTGCAAGCGATAGTGGCGGGCGTCGGGAAAAGAGAATAGGTAGTTTCCACTCGATGCAATAGCCCTCTCCCTTATCATCTTGATGTGCTGTGCCAGCTTTTGCGCCGCGCTGCGTGTTCGTGCCCTCCGTTGCATACTGGCGAAATTTGGTACGACGAGCAACGCAATAATACCTATGATCCCAATGACGACCATCAATTCGACGAGCGTGAAACCATGCCTGTGTGATGATCGCCTCATTTGTGAATTCTTTCCCATAATACCTCCATTCTCCGCTGTATTATGTAGCAAAATCCATTCCTGTTATCTTTGTTGAAAGCAATGAAATTTAAGGCATTTTGTTAGAAAACAATGACGGATGGGGATTTTTCTCCATATATTGGGTAAATCTTTACCCAGTTGTCATTACGCAAACAAGTCTGGTTTTTAACTGGAATCGTGCGTGTGCTGTACAATAGCGGAGACTTCCTTGAAAAAATCAGGGACGTTGACAGTGCGACTTGCTTACGTATAATAGGGTATGCTGGTGCTCAGCCTTTTGGTTTTTTTCATGCCTCCCAATCCCTATACAGAGCTGAGAAACATCCCGCCGCGGTATCCTTATTTAATGAATGCGGGGATCACGCGCCTGCCCAAGCCGATCGGGGAAAAAAGGGCGCTGGTCCTGCTCGTTGATTTTCCAGATAACCAACACCAGTATGCAAGCATGTCTTTTGATTCGCTCATTTATTTTGACAATACCGCTTCACTCAGAGATTATTACCGGGAAGTGTCCTACGGCAGATTCACGATAAGTCAGTCGAGTGAGGTCAGCGACTGGTATCGCATACCCGGGGATTATTCGTACTACGTGGGCGATTCATTTGGCTTTTACCCGGGGACCTTTCCCAGGAATGCGCAGGGAATCGTCTGGGCAGCATGCAGTCTTGCTGATCCTTCAGTAGACTTCACCCAGTTTGATGAAGATGGGAATGATACTGTTGATATCTTGTTCGTCGTTCATTCGGGCCCCGGAGCAGAGGAAGGATTTCCAGGCTACACCTCGCACATCTGGTCCCATCAGTGGCAGCTTTCGAACACTGGTACTGGGTGCCCTTCTGCATACCTGACCGATGACGGAGTTTATGTAGACTATTATTCGATGGAGCCGGAGAGATTCGAGCTGTATACCAGCCGTATTACGGTCGGTGTCTTTGCTCATGAATTTGGACATATTCTCGGTTTGCCTGATCTTTATGATACTGATTATTCCACTTTTGGCATTGGCCTTTTCGGTCTTATGGGTGCTGGATCGTGGGGAAGGGGAGACGATCGTCAGATCCCGGGTTCGTCCCCGTCCCATCTGTGCGCCTGGTCCAAGTATCAATTGGGATTTCTCGTGCCCCTGGCGGTTGATAGAATTGGTGTTTCCAGATACGAACATCAAAGTGTTCCTTGTGCGTCATGCAGCCCATTTGCGGTCAGGCTTCTTGAAGACCCCGATGGTCCGAATTGGGAATATCCCGGAACAATTGGTGAATATTTTCTGGTTGAAAACAGAATGCGTCGCGGGTTTGACCAGAGCCTGCCAGGCGACGGTCTCCTGATATTGCACGTCGATGACGCAAAGGGTAGTAATAGCGATGAAAATCATCCCCTGGTTGGCGTTATGCAGGCAGACGGTGATCTTCGATTCCTTTTGCCTGACACTGGAAGTATGGCCGATCTCTGGAAGAACCGCGAATACGGCTTTGGAGATACGTCGCGGCCAGCGAGCCTCGATTATGCAGGCAATCCGACCGGAGTTTGGGTATATGACATTGGCCCGGCCGATTCGGTCATGACCGCATCGTTCTGGGTAACACCTGTTCTCCTCGGTAATATTTACTCGCTGCCCAACCCTTACCGTGCCGATCGACCACCGTCGTGGGGCGAGAGAGTCATCATCTCGTACGTGCCTTCTGATACCGTTGAGCTGGGCAGTCAGTTCCCCGAATTCAAGGTTACCCTCTATAATATAGCCGCGGAGCGGGTGAGAGTACTCGACACCGAACCCTACGAGATCGACCGATTTGCCCGAAGGGCTTTCTGGGATTTGAAAAACGACCGGGACGAAGATGTGGTGAGCGGCATGTATTTGTACGTCATCGAGATCCGCGGTGATAAGGTAGAAAGACGGACGGGTCGTTTGACCATAATAAGGTAAAACATCATATGCACAAAATACACGGACAACGCGTGCCGACCGGAGATGTGTCATGAAACTGCGTGGATCATACCCGCGTGACATCGGTGCGATCGCAACTGTTTTCATAATACTCATTCTCTTTGTAGCAGTTTTTAATCTCTATATCAGTTTTCAGTTCAGGAATGAGTTCGTGAATTATGGAAGGAATAATGTCCTGGCGATTTCAAATATTTGCCGCGATTATTTGCGAAGCGGTTACGATAGTCGTGAACTGAGCACTCTTTTCAAGAGCCTGTCCCGCTCTTTCAATCTCGATCATCTTGTTATCGCTGACACGCTCGGCAACCGCGTGTACGATTCATGGACCCATTTTGGCATCATGACCGCCACGAACAGGTTCGAGTTCCCCGGCGGCTTTGAGAGAGTACCGGCCGTTCAGGAAATCGTTCAAAAAGATAACGAATTCCTGTACAGGAGTGCTGATCCACCAGCGTATGTCTACATATCGCTCATCCCCACCTATTCAGTCATCTTCGGTAATATTTTCCGCTGGCATATTTTTTATATAACGATCTCACTGGTCTTTACTGGTTTCCTCGGGGTCTTTCTTATTCGTAATCTTTTCCTCCCAATGCGTTATGTGGCCAACCTTGCACACGACTTTGGTATTGAAATGAAGCGCGAAGATTTTGTCTCGACGACTTTCAATGAAGTGTACCGAAAACTCAGACTGCGGGAACAAATGCTCGTTGAATTTTCGGCGTATATTGCTCATGAGTTCAGAAATTCGCTGGGCGCTATAATCGGTCTGGCGCGGCTCGTGGAGAAAGGCAAGAAGCCTGGTTCAGAAATAGTGAAGGAATGCCGCAACATGGAGCAATTGATCGTGCGCATACTCGAGTATTCAAAGCCAGTGAGGCTCAATCTCTCCGTTGTAAGCTTGAACAAAGTGGTGGATGATGCATTTGAAAGAGTTTCGATGCCGAAGAGGATAAGCATTGTCAAAGAAAGTGCACCTGATATTATGCGTGTTCAGGGCGATCACGAACTCCTTGCTGTTGCTGTCAGCAATTTACTCAAGAACGCGAAGGAAGCGATAAAGAACAAGGGACACATTGAACTCGTAATCGGCCGTAAGGATGAATTCGTTTTTCTTTCGATCGCAGATAGTGGCGTGGGTGTTGAAGAACGTGAATTGGAGATGATCTTCAACCCCTTCTTTTCAAGGAAGGCAGAGGGCATGGGTTTGGGGTTGGCTTATGTCAAGAAAATAGTTGAGGAACATGGCGGCCGGATCGAGGTCGCTTCAAAGAAGGGTAAGGGTACGACATTTACTCTGGAGTTTCCAGTTCATGAAAAATGAAGTAGGATGGGTTTTCCATATCTGTCTTGATTTTGGCAATAAATTGAATATATTAATGCAAAGGAGTTTTTGATGGATCAATTTGCCAGGCGTGTTGCCGATAGTCTGAGAGCAAAGAAGGTTGAGTACGGTGATGTACGGGTCGTGCAGCGGGAATCCGAATCGATAGTGTTGAAGAACGGGATCATTGAGTCTATCACGCGTAATTCTGATGTTGGCTTTGGGGTACGCGTTCTGAAGAATTCGGCCTGGGGTTTTGCTTCGTCGAACGAGATAAAGAAGAGTGTTGCCAACAAGATTGTGAAGGATGCTTTGAATATTGCACTTGCATCGGCAACCGTCAGGTCAAAAGGCGTTGAATTGACTTCCTTGCCGGCACAGCAGGGGAATTACAGCACAAAGGTAAAGATCGATCCCATGGAAATTCCGCTCAGCGAAAAGATCGACATGCTGCTTTCGTGTGACAAGGCGATGCGCAAGGACAAGAGAATAAAACATAGTGAGGCGTCGCTTAGATTTCAGAGGAATAGAGTTTATTTTGCGTCAACGAACGATTCGTTCGTAACACAGGAATTCTTGTTCTCCGGCGGCAACATCAAGGCGTATGCCATGGATAAGGGAGAGATCCAATTCCGGTCCTATGGCGATTACGCGCAAAAAGGGTTTGAATTCATAAAATCGATGGAATACTTGAAGAATGCGCCGAGGGTCGCCGACGAAGCGCTGATGTTACTTACCGCTGAACAGTGCCCGCAAATGGAGACGACGGTAATCATCAACGATGACCAGATGGTTTTGCAGGTGCATGAATCATGCGGACATCCTGCCGAACTCGATCGGGTACTCGGTACCGAGGCTTCGTACGCCGGGACCAGTTTCTTGACCACGGATAAGCTCGGTAAGTTCAGGTACGGGTCGGATGTGGTCAGCATCGTTGCTGATGCGACCGTACCGGGGGGTCTCGGTACTTTTGGCTGGGATGATGAAGGCGTGCCGGGACAGCGCGTTTACCTTGTCAAAAATGGTATGTTTGTTGGATATCTGACTTCTCGGGAGACTGCGGGTATAGTCAATAGCAAATCGAGTGGGGCGATGCGGGCTGATGGCTGGAACAGAATCCCCTTGATCCGTATGACCAATATCAATCTCGAACCAGGTAAGTGGAAGCTTGCAGATATGATCGCGGATACGAATGACGGTGTCTTTCTGGAAACAAACAAATCATGGTCAATAGATGATAAACGCCTTAATTTTCAATTCGGCTGTGAAATAGCGAGGAAGATCGAAAATGGTAAGTTGACGAGAGTCTACAAGAATCCAACTTATGCAGGAATAACTCCCCAGTTCTGGAAGAATTGTGATGCAGTTGCCGACAAGGGTTCCTGGCGTATGCATGGAACGCCGAATTGCGGCAAGGGTGAGCCGGGTCAGATCATGTTTGTGGGGCACGGTACTACGCCGGCGAGATTTCGGGGTGTGCAGATCGGAATTGCCAAATAAGGGATCCGGAACATGGATACCCCGTTTGAGCAGATGGCTAAGTGAAACGCGTTAGAGGTTTTTTTGAGAGAGCTGAAAGAAGATAGCCACAAAATCAACGTCGTATCGACGGTGTTCTTCATTTGTGCTGCCATCATAGTACTTTCGTCCTGTGCTTATTTCAATACTGTATACAATGCTAAAAATTATTACCGCGAAGGCAGAAAGTCCGTCAAGCATGATACACTTGTAACCGATTCGGAGAACTTCAGCAAGACAATTGAGAAATCGACATCGATAATCGTGAAATATCCGGGTACGCGATGGATTGATGATGCGCTTTTCATGATGGGTGCGTCTTACTATTATAAGGGCGACTATTCGCGGAGTCTGGAGAAGTTGGATTTCTTGATCCAAAACTATCCCGGCTCGAGTTATCAATACGAGGCGTTGTATCTTGTCGGATTGGCAAACTACAAGCTCAAGAGATATGGTTCGGCGGTTGTTGCGCTCACTGAAGCAATGAACTCCAAAAAATACAGGAAGAAGTCATTGATCGCGCTGCTCTACGTGTACTACGGTGACGCCAACTATTCGGATCTCTATGAGATCGCGGACACCTTGAAGGCAGGTTCGCTGAGTTACGATGAAAGGCGTACTGTTCTAAGGTTCGTGAGCATGGCGCAATTTAGTGAGCAGCGCTATGAGGAGGCGCTCGAAACGGCAACACAGCTGCTTTCCATTACTAGGGATGAGAACGAACGGCGAGACCTCAAATTACGGATCGCGGAGATATATCTTGAGATCGGCGAGTTCGATCTATGCAAGGAATTTCTGCTGGGTGAGACAGATCCTGAATTCAGGGACCTCCTCGCCGATCTGTATCTGAGAACAGGAAATATTGCCGAGGCCAAAGACATATGCATAGAGCTCTCGCAGAATAGAACGCCCGAGGTGGCGGCTGAGGCTTTCTACGAGATCGCGCAGCTGCACGAGAATGAGGATAGTATTGACCTCGCGGTTGCCAGCTACGACAGTGCCCTGATCAAAGCACCTAATAGTGAATACGGTCTGAAGGCGAGAAAGAGATCGGAAGTGCTCAAGCGGGTCCAGACCCTGACCGCCGAGACTGAAGACGAAGTGCGTTCACAATTTCTGCTGGCCGAGATTTACTTTGCAGATCTAAACGACCTTCCGAAAGCCCTTGAGGGATACCAGAAGGTCTACAACGATTTTCCGAATAGCAAGTGGGCACCGAAGGCATTGTATGCCCATTTGTGGATAGCGTCTAACGTATATGGTGATGACACGCTGGCAACCAGACTTGCGCGTTCTTTGATCGGCTCCTACCCCCGCACTGAATACGCGATGAGCGCACAGCAGATCCTGGAGGCCGTAGAATTGGATTCCGTGGAAGTCATTCCGGAACGATAGGCCATGGTTTTGCACAGACTCAGCATCATAAAGAAGCGATGGTTTACCACAAGCATATTTGGGCTTGAATTCAGGTTGCCAGGGATCCGTCCGTTACCGGGACAGTTCTTCCAGGTCCAGGTAGATGAAGGGGTGGATCCTTTTCTCAACAGGCCGATCAGCATTGCTTCCTACGTGAATGCCAGGCTACTAATTGTAGTAAAAGTCGTTGGCAGGGGAACAAGAATACTCGGCATGAAAGAACCCGGTGAATTTGTGAAAATGCTCGGTCCTTTTGGCCGTAGATTCAGACCGCCGAAGAGGAAGAGTTTGATCGTTGCAGGCGGCATCGGCATTGCACCTCTGCACTTCATGGCTGAACATTTATTCAGAAACAAGATCAGCTTTGACGTGCTCTACGGAGTGCGAAGGAAGGATGAATTCATTTTTAGGGATGAACTGGCAAAGATGTCTGAACGGTCTGTTTTCGTGGCCGAAAGAGGTTACAAGAAGCAGGAAACAGTAGTTTCAAAAATACAGAAGATGGACCTTGGTGATTACGGCGCCGCCTACGCGTGCGGGCCGAGAGAAATGTTCATTGCTCTCCAGGAGCTGAATCTTCCGATGCCGATCTACGCGTTCTGCGAGGACTTCATGGGCTGTGGGTGTGGTCTATGTCTGGGTTGTGCCATAATGTACAAGAACGAGTATCACAGAATATGCACTGACGGCCCCGTTCTCGAACTTGGAGAAATAGTATTTGAAGTGTAGTATCTTTGGTGTTGATTTCAAGAACCCGGTGTTTCTTGCGTCGGGGACGTTTGAGTATGGCTTGATATACAAGCGTGTTACAAATAAAGCGGGCGCGATCTTCACGAAGGGGATTACGGCGCGGCCCCGCGGTGGTAATCCATCCCCCCGGGTCTATGAAACAGCATGCGGTTTGATAAATTCGGTCGGACTAGAAAACCCCGGAGTCGAGATTTTCTGCAAGGATATCTTACCGAAGATGCGTAAGCTCAAGACTCGGATATTCGTGAACGTGGCCGGGTTCAGCGTGAATGATTTCGTGCAGATTGTTGGCGAGATAGGCACCGAGGTCGACGGTTTCGAACTCAATGTCTCCTGCCCCAATGTTGAAGGAGGGGGAGTCGCGTTTGGTCGTGACCCTGAAGTTTGCTCCCGCGTCGTCGCCGAGGTGCGTAAGGTAACGAAGCTTCCGGTAATAGTGAAGCTGACCGCAAATTTTTGTGACCCGTTGGTTATCGGGAGAAGGTGCGTTGAAGCAGGTGCCGATGGCATATCGCTTATTAATACGCTACATGCCATGGCCTTTGATATCAATAAGAGGAAGGTTATGATAAAGGGAGGACTCTCCGGCCCTGCAATCAAACCGTTTGCTCTATACTGTGTAAATTATTTGAAGGATCTGGAAGTTCCTATCATCGGCGTTGGCGGGATCATGTCAGGTCGTGACGTCTATGAATTTCTGCTAGCCGGTGCTTCTGCAGTTGAGATCGGATCAGCAACGCTGCGCGATCCATACGCACCGCTCAGGATTATCAAGGAACTGGAAAGTTATACGGGTTGAGGACGCGATGCCACTGTCCAGCCTTCCAACCCATTAACCTGTGACCATATGTTAGAAGGGGGTTTGATGAAGGAAAGATTGATCGTGTCGCTGGATATGACCGATAGTTCGGAAATAAAGGCGCTGGTCGATAATCTCGGTGACCGTGTGATATATTACAAGATAGGCGCAATACCATTTACTTTCTTCGGTCCAGAAATCGTTACATATTTGAAGAAGCATGACAAGAAGATCATGTTCGACTTGAAATATCATGATATACCAAACACCGTTGCCCGTGCCTGCGACGGGGCGATCATGATGGAGGTTGACCTGATAACGATCCATACAAGTGGTGGGTTCTCCATGTTGGAGGAAGCGGTGAAGGCGGTGCTAAGTGGCGCTGGTCAGAACGGTAGAGAAAAACCAAAGCTACTTGGAATCACCGTACTTACCAGCATTGATGAGGCGTATTTTAATGACCTTTTCGGTAATGTCGAAAGAACCCTTGCCGAGCAGGTGTTATTTCTTGCGCAATTGGCGCGGAGTGCTGGCCTCGACGGTGCCGTGGCATCACCCAGGGAGATAGTGCCCATTCGTCAGTGCTGTGGTGACGATTTCTTGATCGTGACGCCTGGTATCAGACCGGCAGGGAGCGGCGTTATGGATGATGATCAGGCGAGGATCACGTCGCCTGGGCAGGCAATTAAGGCTGGTGCGGATTATCTGGTGGTCGGACGTCCGATCGTCAAGGCGGCAGATCCGGTCGCGGCTGTAGAAGCAATTCTGGAGGAGATGGAAAATGGATATCGAGAAATTACTTAGGGAATCAATGGTGTTGCAGGAGGGTCATTTCCTCCTCAACTCGGGATTGCACAGCAAATTCTATTTTCAAAAATTCAGAATATTGGAAAACCCTGATGCTACGTCCCGTTTGTGCAAAATCATCGTAGATAAATACGCACAAGACAACATCGAGTGGGTCATTGGTCCCACAACCGGAGGAATAATAATCGCATTCGAAGTCGCACGGCAATTGGGTGTATATTCGGGTTTTGCAGAGGAAAGAGAAGGCAAACGCGTTGTAGGCCGGGGTTTTGAGATCAGGGGCAGGCGTGTTCTCCTGGTCGATGATGTGCTGACTACCGGCAGATCGATAGTCGAGACGCTCGATGCGATCCGCCAGATGGGCGGGGAAGTTGCCGACGTTGCCGTGCTCATTGACCGTTCAGTTGAAGAACTTTCTTTTGCTCCGTTTTCAGTTTATAAAAAGAGGGTTGAGAATTTCGATCCCCAAAAATGCCCGTTGTGTAAGAGCGGTATACAGTTACAGAAATTGGGCGGTGTGTAGTATTCGGAAGTAGCCCTGGAAGCTAAAGTTTCCAGAACCCCAGACCGGCAAGCAGGATGAAACCTGCACCGGCTATTATTGCTCCAAGCCATCCGAGCAGGCACAGGCTGCTCACTATTACCCCTGCGATGAAGACGCCGATAGCTATGACCAGTAGTGATTTCTTGAAGTCAAGCCCGAACAGGAATGCGATCAGAGCGCCGGTCCAGGCCCCTGTGCCTGGCAGCGGTATCGCAACGAATGCCATGAGTCCAATTTCCTTGTATCTTTCTATCATCTTGTTGCTTTTCTTTCGCGTGCGGTCAAAGAGCCAGGAGAAGAAGCGTTCGAGAATTCTTATCTTTGATAGCAGCCGGACCGCGGGGGCCAGGAGCCAGAGAATGAACGGTGCAGGTATCATGTTACCGATATAGGCTATGAGAAAAGCCTTTGGCCAGTTGATGTTGAATACGTTGATTGCGAGAGGCAAAGCGCCGCGTAATTCGATGATCGGAAGCATCGAGGTGAGAAACACGGCAATTTCTGGGGTCAGTCCCCTTGAAACAAGGTCTTGCGGATTCATGTGATGCCTCGGCGCCGGCGCAGCACCCAATCGATGGCGAGCATGAGGAAAACCAGAAGATAGGTTAGGGGCGAATTGAAGTTGATTACTTTGCTGACCTTCTGTCTGCCGCTCTGGGGCGGTACGATATTCTCGAGTTCCTCGAGCAGAAAGAATTTACCATTTGTGCCGGCCGCGATGCGCTCGAGCAGATTCAGATTGAGCCGTTGTTCGGTCTCTATCGGACGCGAGGTGATGTTGACCTCGATTTTATTACTGGTCAATGTCTCGCCGTTCAGATTCCCTTGTGCGGCAAGCTGGTGCTTGCCGGGATTCTCGAAAATAACACTCGTTTCGTAAGATCCATGTTTTGTTTCATAGAACGGGATGTTAGCATCCTCAGTAATGAGAAAGAAATCTCCGCCGCCTGTGCGGCGCAAATTTCTATCATAACTCTGCAAAGTCAAATTCACTGTTTCGCCAATAGCATAATCTTCCATTTGGGCGGCGAGCACGAGCCGGTCGTGTTGGCCGAAGTGGGACAGGAATCTGATGATGTCGCCTATGAATCGGCCGAGTAGATCTCTGCCCTTGATTCCACGCTGTACGAAATCCCAAGTGGCAAGATCAATTATCGATATCTGATATACAACTCCTTGGCCTTCACGGCGGTAGCCGATAACAGGCAGATTGCCTGCATAAGCAACTATTATTGCATCCTCTTTTGAACCTACGGCACGGCCGATCATCCTCAAAGGTGGATATTCTTCATCTATTAGGACTGAAAACGGTTCCTTGACCAGGACCCGGTGAGTTCCAGCTATTACACCACCTGTGGTATTTATCGGTAATACACGCTGCCAGTTTTCATTGATACCTTCTATCGCGCCGATCAAGATCAGCCCTTTACCCTGTTTCACATGTTCGGGCATATTTGACCAGGGCGGTCTGCCGATGTTTACATTGTCGAGGATTATGACGTCATAGGTTGCGGGGTCTGGTAATCCAGTAATTTCCGTTGTCTGCTCGATGTTGAGAAATTTGCCGGCCCCGCGTCTGGCAAATGATGATACGGACAGATTATCGTCCTGTTTTAATTGTTGTCTGAGGAATTTTGTGTTGAATGATATATGATCGGTGTAGTATAGGACCTTGATTTTATCCCTGATCACGTTGAGAGAAACCGAGTATTTGTTGTTATCGTAAGATATTTCTCCGGGTACCGGCAAGACATTTGCCTCGATGTGCAATTCACCAATTACGTCCGTGATATATTTGAATTTCAGTGAACGTCTCGCTCGACTTTCACTCAAGAGCACAGTTTGCGCCGCCACATTCTTGCCGGAGGACAAATCGATGTTGACTTGAGCTTCACCAGATGGGAAACCGCTTGATTCCACGACGACATCGATTTGGATCGAATCACCCAGGTACGCGTATGCCGGTGTCTCAGCATCGATGACGGCAACGTCCCTGATCTTGTCTGCGCCGGCACCGCATACATAAACCGGCGTCATCATATCCTTGAGTATGGTAAGCGGCGATACGCCTGAATTATGATTGCCATCCGTTATCAAAATGATTGCGGATGAGTGTAGTCTATCAGATTCCCTGAGGGCTCTGGTAATATTCGTATAGGAGCCGAGTCTATCTGGTTTGTTCTCTGTGATAAGACTTTCTTGAAAGAAGAAGGACTGGTGGGGGAAATCAAGTTGTGAAGCCGTTTCGATGATTCGCGGAAGATTATGTTCCATGCTCGCCGAGTGGTCGATGAGGACAGTCGGAACCTGTGGTGATGCGCCGATATTTATGCGCAGCATGTAGTTGCTAATAAGCAAGTATATGAGGACTACCGCAGCAGCACGCAGGATAAACTGCAAGGGCTTTTTCCTGTAGACAAAGAAAGCCGCGACAATGGCCAGCAGGCTAATCGATAAGAGAATCAATGTCGATTCGTTCCTTTTTCAACCTGACTGTATTATCACTCCCAGGCAGGGCTGTGATTGAACCTGAGTACTCCCCTGCGATTACCGTTATGGTATGGGCCAGTGAATCTCTCACGCTGAATGAAAAGTCGCCGTCCGTAATCACGGAGATGCCGATGATTTTTTCTCTGGACAGCAGCGCAAAGCCGCCTTTGACGCGCACAGTGTCAACTAACGCTCTGCCGGTCAAGTTGATGCCGTCGTAGGCCGTATCCGGCGTGACTGATGTTACGAATGGGCTTGATTCATTGCCGCTGATATCGCGGGCGGTTTTAAGAAGGAGATAATAAGTGGTGTCGAATTTCATAGATTCATCTTCAGAGACGGGCAGGAACTTTGCGTATCTATGATTGGTCCAATTGGCAGCGAAGTTTCTTCTGGGGATAACTGCGAATGATGCGCTTGTGGTGTCCATTGCTTCGGAGAATTGCAGAAAAAATTCGTGCTTGTTCCTGCCTTCTGAATAGGATGTTATCCAGGGTGTGATAGTATCCGGGGAAGTCGAACCCTGGAAACCGCTTTTGAACAATCCTCTATTCTCGGCTTTGTCAAAAACCGTTCCGGTAATCTCGTAGCTTACATTCTTCATTGGTTCGGTGGCGGTAATGATCTCGGAAGCAGATAGAGAAGGATACAAGAGCAGTACCCTTAGTGTTTCATTCTCCGAAGTGATAAGTATGCTGTCCGGGACAAGTGCCAGGGTGTCAATTTCTTCAGTGAAGGTGAGCTGTATCTGCCGGTTATTGATGACAGATACTTTGGTCAGTCTGGGATTAAGCCTGTCCTTGGCTAGCGGTGGTGCCTTGTGGGCACATGCAGCTACGAGCACAAACATAAGGGTGACAATACGTGCTGGTCCATTCCACATGCCCAATTCTACGGCGAATACAGGAAAAGTCAACAAGAACAGACTCGGTTTGGTTTGGCGGTAACGATGCCCGATCGATAGAACACAAGCACTAAGCACTAAATCCTAAATACTATTCCGCAAATACTCAAATCTCTGATTTGATTGTATATGCGAGAATGCCCGCAAGGGTGAACAACTTCCAAATCTCAAATTCCAATTCCAAAACAGGGTGCAAGTCATTAACGGCAATAGCAATAATAACGGGAGTAACGAACCCAACGAAATTAACGAGCCTGGCGGTATTAACGATAATAACGTCTTGTAGTAATTTCGCATTTCGCAACTCGAATTTCGAAATTTCTTTTCAGCGGTATTAACGATAATAGCGATATTAACGAAATTAACGAGCCTGGCGGTCTTAGCGCAGCAGTTTCTTCAGCTCTCGCTTCTGTTTGCCTTCGATCAGGGTGTCGACGATGGTTCTTGAGAGGGCTTTGTATATTTCAAGGAGATTCTTGTCTTTTCTGAGGGCGCGGAGGTGTTTCCTTATCACCTCAACGTCGCCGCGCCGGAGTGGACCGCTCAAGGAGTTTTGTACACCAAGAATCTTAATGTTGGTAGTTGTTTCTTCGATCATTGGGATGATCATTTGCTCGAGTTCTTGCCGGCGCCAGCCGATCTTGGCAGCAAGTTCATTGATTGACGCAACGAGTCCAACGAGCAAGTTAGAGGAGAATACGCCTATGAGATGGTATATTGGCTTATTTTCTTTTTTGATCTTTCTGAGCGTAAAATGTCTCTCGTGAAAAATCATGCGTGCAACACGTATGGCCTGCGGGTCACCCTCTATGGAAAGAAAGAAGTGTTGCCTTCCAGCGGCTGCGGGTTTTTTGGGAAAGGTGGCAAAAGGGTGCACAGAGGCGCGGTGGATGTTCTTTTTTTTGGGTATTATATCTGCTGGTAGGCTGCCACTGAAATGAAAAACATATTTGGTCCCTGTGATGGATTTTATCATCTTCTTGCATACTTGAGGAATTATATCGTCAGGCGTGGCGATCAGAAGCACTTCGCTTTGGTCAATCAATTTCCAGTAATCGGGGTTGTTGGTTATGTTGAGCAATTTGACTGCTTGTCTTTGTTTTCCTTTGTTTCTGTCGTACATACCAACAATCTGGTTATTGTACTTGAGCAAACGGGTGATCGAAACGCCTACCCGGCCGCAGCCAATAAGACCAATGCGCATCTCTTATTATAATCTGTTAAGAATATGCGTCAAGTTTTGTGGCAAGTATCAGCGGTCAGACTTCAGCTGGTGCTGACTTTTAGATACTCACCGTGGTAAGGCTTTGTGGTATATCTGCCTGGAGACCAAGTTCGCGTATTCTTTGCTGTAATGCTTGTGATTCTTCGATCTCACCATGCACGAGGAATACTTTTCTCAGCCGGCTGTCTTGTGCTGCTTTCACGTACTCAATTAGGTCATCGCCGTCCGCATGAGCCGAGAGTCCACCCATGAAATATGTCTTCGCTCGTACTTCAAACTCATCTTGGAAAATCGTGACCTTTGGCATACGTTCGAGTATCTTCCTACCCAGCGTGCCACGTGCTTGAAATCCGGTGATCACTATGATATTTCGGTCGTCCGTGATAGTGTGGATCAGGTGATGTGTTACCCGCCCGCCCTCACACATGCCCGAGGCGGACATGATGATCATGGGGCCGTCTTTGTCATTAAGTGATTTAGACTCTTCGGCGTCGGCAACATAATGGAGGTTCGGAAAGTTGAACGGGTCGCCTTCGGCAAAGATCTTGGTGGTTTCGGCATCAAAACATTCTGGATGCCGGCGGAAGACTTCAGTTACATTTGACGCGAGTGGACTGTCAACGTAAACTGGAACATCTTTCAAACATCCTTCATCATAAAGATTTTTCAATATAGTGACCAGCAGCTGGGTGCGTTCCACGGCGAATGCAGGGATCACCATCTTGCTTCTTTTTTTCTTTGCTTCTTCGATGATCTTCTTTAATTCCTGCTGCATACTATCAAATGATTCGTGTTGCCGGCCGCCGTACGTCGATTCGAGTATCATGTAGTCAACCGTATCTACATTTACGGGGTCCCTTATTATTGGCATGTTTTTGCGCCCAAGGTCGCCGCTGAAGAGAATGCGCTTCCCTTCAGCCTCAACCAGAATGACCGATGATCCGAGGATATGCCCGGCGTCATACAGCGTGACCTTTACACCGGGGATGGGTTCGAACGTGTTGCGATAATCGACTGCGTGGAGTTGCTTGATGGTATTCTCAGCGTCGGTTATCGTATAAAGCGGTTCTTTTGGCAACAATCCTTTTTCTGCGCGTTTTTTGTTCAGGTATTTGAAGTCATACTCCTGTATTTTTGCAGAATCCAAAAGGAGCAGCGATGCGATATCTTTGGTGGCACTCGTGCAGAATATCGGCCCGGTGAAGCCACGTCGCGCAAGATTTGGCAAATTCCCCGAATGGTCGATGTGGGCGTGGGAGAGTATTACCGCTTTGATGTCCTTGGGTTTGAAAGGAAAAGTGCTGTTGATGCGTTCCGCTTCTTCACGATGCCCCTGGAAAACACCACACTCGAGCAGAAATTTTTGTTTTTTATATTCGAAGAGGTGTAGTGAACCGGTTACTGTACGCGCAGCACCAACGAATGTAACGTCCATGTAGTATTATAACCGACACTACAACGCTGTCAACCGTTACCTACTGGCCGTAGCGTTGATTGATGATTTTTATGAATTCTTCTTGTTGCTCAGGGGTCAATTCATAAACTTCTTCAAATTGGTCACCCTGGTACTGAGGAGCTTGTTCTTGAGCGATTATCTCGGGCTCTGGTCGAATGAACAGAAAGTAGCCGATGCCGAATGCTACAAGCGCCGAAGCGACCACGGGGATAACAACACGGAAGGAAAATTTTCTCTCGAACTTTTCGTGAGATATTTTTTCGTGTATCGAAAAGACAAATTCCTCCCAGTATGTTTCCTGGAACTTGCACTGACAGGTTTCGGTTTCGGCCGGGGTGCAGAGCTGAAGGCACTCGTGTAGGAATTGGTATTCCTGGCGACAGATCGAGCAGTTTCTGATATGCTCCAGCACAGCCGTGTGATCCTCTGCAGAGAGTTCGCCGCAGAGCATTGATATGATATTATCTTGAACGTCGAAGCATTTCATATTATTTCCTTCATGTGATTCCTTAGATTCTTGACAGCGAGATGGTGATTGACCTTCACCGTACTAATAGGTTTTTTCAATATTTCACTCACTTCCTGGTACGACATATCCTCAAGTGTTCTCAGGGTGAAGACCGCTCTCTGCACGGTCGGTAATTTTTCCACTGCACTATATATCATTTCTCTCAGTTTCTTGCTCCTATATCGTTCGACCGGGTCGTCTTTGCCGCCGCTCATCATCTCTTCGTATATTTCTTCGGTCGGACGTTGTTTCTTCAGATAGTTCAAGCAATTGTTGACCGCGATTCGGTATAGCCAGGTCGAGAATTTGGATCGCCCGTCAAATTTCTTTATTTTACGATACGCTTTTATGAATGTTTCCTGAGCCATATCCCGAGCATCGTCGTAATTGCGCAATATTTTGTAACAAAGATCATGTATCTTAACACTATGACGCCGGACCAGTTCATCAAAAGGCTCCGGTTCACCACCCTTGACCAACTGAACAAGCTCAATATCGCTCAGCTGCCGATATTTAGACAGCTTTTCGACGAAGGAGTTTACCCCGTTGGACCCGGTTTTTTTGTCGGGTATTCTTCTGCTTTGCTTTGTCCGCGTGGATCTAGCCGATTTCATCCTATGTATTCTACGTGCTTTTTTCTGACAAGTTTCATGATCTCATTACGTACTTCGCCAAGTGATTTACCCCGTGTCTTCGCGATTCGCATGAGGTCGCGATATTCGAGAGAACACCTTTTCTTGCCGCCATATTCGATTACTTTAATGCTTACTTTACCATAAGGTGATTCGATCTTTTTGATTTGACGGTGGAACTTGATTCTCTGCGTGTTGCTCACCCGGAAACCTATTGACGTCGTGTGTTCAAAGAGCATATCCATCATGTGGTTGATGCTGCCTTTACATAGTACGGTCAGAAGAATGCCGGGTCTTGAGCGTTTCATTATTGTAGGCGTGAGGAAGACATCAATCGCTCCGCCTGAGTAGAGTTTCTCGAACAGCATTTCATAATCCTGTGGGTTCATGTCGTCGATGTTAGTCTGGATCACGGTGCATTCATCAGTAAAATGATGATGAGATTCGGTGAGGAAAACACGCAGTAAGTTTGGATAATCCTTGATCGTCCTCGATCCTGCGCCCAGACCCACTCGCTCAATTTTAGAAACAACAAGGTCTTCAGCAGGTGTGGCAACGCTGCTTAGAATAGCGGCTCCGGTAGGTGTTGTCAGCTCGGCAGCGACGGGCACGAAGTGGACCGGAAAACCTTTCAATAGCTCGGCCGTCGCGAAGTTGAAGGCAGGCATGTTACCCTCGACAGTTTTGATGAAACCATCACCAGCCTTTACTGGTTTGGAGAAGACCTTTTCCACGGCAAGGAATTCGATCGCCGAGAGCACGCCGACGATGTCGAGCAGCGTATCAGCATCAGCCAGTTCGTGCAGGTGCAGATGCTGCGTGTGGTGTACTTTTCTCTCGGCCGCGAAGATCCTTTCAATGATGTCGATGGCCTGAGTCTTGATTCGTGAGGGTAATTTGCTTCTCTTGATGAGTGGGATGAATTGCTTTTCTCCGATTTTTCTCGTAATTGTAAATCTGACCGTGCGCGCGCTAACACCCTGACGATTGACACGGCCGACCTTCATTTCCGCGCCGGGTATAAAACTGAGTGTCTCTTTCAGGTAATCCCGGTTTACACCGAGGTCGATCAAGGCGGCGAGCATCATATCGCCGCTCGCGCCGAGGATCGGATCGAAGTATAACACCTTCATAGCTGATTGATGGTTGATGCGATGTAGCCTGCGCCAAATCCGTTATCGATGTTGACTACCGCAACCCCTGGCGCGCATGAATTGAGCATGGTGAGCAGAGGGGTTATGCCTTGAAGATTCAAGCCGTATCCGACGCTGGTAGGCACAGCGATGATAGGTTTTGAGAATAATCCGCCAGCCACCGACGGCAGAACACCATCCATGCCCGCGATAACGATTAAAACTCTTGATTTCTCGATCGTTTCACGGAATGCCAGCAGGCGGTGGACACCCGCGACACCAACGTCGTAGATGCGCTGCACCTTGCTGCCCATTATCTCAGCGGTTACCGCCGCTTCCTCGGCAACGGGAATGTCTGCCGTTCCGCCGGTCAGGACCGATATCAATCCCGTCTTCTTTCGCAACTTTCCCATGTGAAAAATCCGTGCTTTGGCGCTGTATTTGCCTTTTGGGAATTTTCTTTTCAACGCTCTACCTACGTTGTCATTCACTCTTGTCAACATCACCACATCATTCGCCCTGCGTATCTTCGCAGCTATTGCAAGGATTTGCTTTTTTGTCTTGCCCTGGCAAAAGACAACCTCTGGAAAACCTTTTCTTTTCGCACGATGCAGATCGATCTTTGCATAACCCATGTCGGCGAATGGTTCGATATAGATCTTTTCTTTTTTCATAAATCCTAATATCGAAATTTGAAACCCCAAATAATCTCTAAATCCAAAATTCGAATATTTAAAGCAGCGATACTATTATTTATCCGCCGCAAAGTGTGAGTAATCATGGGTTTTGTATTTTGTATTCGGGGTATTTTTATTCGTTTAGTATTTAGTATTTCGGATTTAGTGTTTTCAGCGATTCTGTGCATTTTCCGTGTTCAGAAGACCTCTGCAGAAAATCGGTAGATTTCAGTATCCTTAGACTTGAGTGCGTCAGTGGACAGGCCAGCTTTGTAGCATGTCTGGGTAAGGAATTCGTCGACGGTCCATCCGTATTCTGCTGCCACCTGGGGTAGGAGTAGGCCGCTGTACACGCCCCTGCGGATGTAAAGACCGTCGCGGCCGACAACTATTTCGTCCGTGTTCATTACTCTCCTCATTGGTGTTAGTATGGAGATTTCTATTTCCAGATCACTCAATTCGTCTTCCGTCACCTGGGGGAATCTTGGATCTTCAAGTGCCGCAGCGCGTGCCATTTGCTGGCAGGACAAATACAATGGTTGGTCACCGATGATGCGACCAATGCAGCCGCGCAGGTTGCCATGTTTGTTAATGGTAACGAATATCCCGTAGGGCTCCTTCAGTTTCTTGGTTATCCCGGTGGGCGTAGTAGTCTTTTTTCCTCGTACTACTGCCTCGATCGTTTCACGCGCAATAGTCTTGAGTTTCTCTTTTTCTTTTTTGCTGAAACCGAGGTCGACTCCGACTTTCATTTCCTGCTCTTTATAGAATGCGGCTGCCATGTAACCAACTACCTGTGCGCGATCACCCGTGATATCACCGCTTGTAGCGTAGTAAAGTGGTTTTGACTTGTCTGCACCCAGCTGCCTTGCTACGAGCATAGCAGTGATCATAGGACCACCTCCACATGCTTCGCAGCTGTCGGTCTTGAGTCTATTATACAGCAGCTCGGGGTCGAATTTAGCCATCGCTTCGACGACCATATTATCCAGACGCTCTGCATCCGTCTGCGAATGGTAGTGGGAGAGATCGGAGCTGGCAATGATCAGTATCTTTCGTCCTTTTGTTGCTTTAACGATTGCCTGGCTCAGGCTTTCGCAGGTTTTGCGATCCTGTGTTCCCATGATGATCTCTACTGCCTTGAAACTTTTGATGCTGTATTGGACAAAGGGCATCTGTATCTCTACCGAGTGCTCGGCAGCATGCGCAGCGGGTTCGTAGCCTATGCTCTGATCTGCAGCGATAATCTTTTTTGCGATGTCAGTGTCGTAATCGATCTTACCTAAGGGTGTCTGCCGTCCGGCTAAGGTGTCAACCGAAGCGCCGTAGAACCCATGGCGGTGGCTGGGGCCGATGACGATTACATCATCGAATTCCATGCCGTGCACGGTTTTGTAGGCAAATGCTGCAACCGGGCCCGAATATATATATCCTGCATGTGGTGATACTAACCCGAATATCTCACCATGCACCTTAGCCCTGGCATTTTCCATGAAGCCGGCTATAGATTGCCTCAATTGCGCTTCATCGCCCGGGTACCAGCTCCCGGCATGCGGGGATGCGCGGAATTCTTTTCCTTCACAGTTCTGTGCCATAAAAAATACTCCTATGATTAAAATTCTTAAAAAATGTTTCTTTAGCATGTGAGATGTATACAGGCAATAACTTTCTTCTGCAGTTCTATTTTGTTGTATTCCTTACATGCATGCTCAGTTGGCATGATTATCGTTTCGATATCCATATCATTTATTGTGTTTACCGTCTTGCTGGTTACCTTCATTAAACCTGGTTGACCCGTTCCGAAGACAATGACTTCGGGCTTTGCCGCGATAACTTCCCTGATATCGTCAATATCCAGTGAATGGCTTTCTTTTCTCCACCATTGTGAATTAACATGATCAGGATAGATTATGACATCGTTTTGATAAATCTTGCCGCGGACTTTTATCTCACCGAACTTATATGCTTCAATCACATACCTATATTACGGATAATCTCATTACTGTCAAGATATTGAACAAGAGACGTTACGGCCGCTAGTATCGTTATTCTCGCTAATTTCGTTAATATCGCTATTATCGTTAGTCCCGCTAAAAAGAAATATCGAAATTAGGGTTTCGGATTTCGTGACTGTAAAACGTTACGGAGGATATATGAGCCGCTTGACAGTCGCAGGCTATCCGTATACGATAGGTCGTGAAATTGGCCGACATCGGAGGTATTATTCATGGGAGGGTCTATGGCAACAGTGAACTCATCGTGCAGAATGTATTACCGCCTGAGGATGCTTTACAGTCCGATTTGACCTTTCTTTTCGATGCTTCCGTCAAGACCGGTGCCGGGGTAGTTGTGAGTCAGGAAGAGATCATGGGCAAAAGCGGCATCGTTGTTAAAGACATAAAGGAAGCGATGTTCCTCCTGTTAAACGTCCTGGCTAAGGCGGAAAAAGCTTTGGGCGTATCGGCACATTCGGTAGTCGATGCGGGTGCCGCAATATCAGAATCCTGTACGATTGAACCTTTTGCGGTTATCCGGAATAGAGCACGTATCGGTGCCAGAACCTATATCGGAGCACAATGCTTTATCGATGAAGGCGTTGTGGTCGGTGATAACTGTAAGATATATCCGAATACTTGTATTTACAGGCACACCCAGATTGGTGATTTTGTCATTATAGAATCCAACACGGTGATTGGCAAGGAGGGTTTTGGTTATATCAAGAGAGAACGGTATGAAAGGATCAGGCACATCGGTGGTGTTATTATTGGTAATTATGTGGAGATCGGAAGCGGTGTAACCGTGGATCGGGGAACGATTGGCAATACGGTGATCGGGGAAGGTACGAAGATAGACAGTCAGGTCCATGTCGCGCATAATGTCCGAATCGGTAGGAATTGCATAATCATGGGGCAATCTGGTATTGCTGGGTCTTCAAGGATCGGCAACAATGTCATTATTTGCGGACAGGTAGGGATCAGCGATCACCTGGAGATCGCCGATGATGTCATTGTCTACGCAAAGAGCGGTGTTTTCAAGCCGCTCAAGAAAGGTATGAAATACTCGGGCATACCGGCACGCGAACACAACGCAGTGCTGAGAGCGATCGCGCGTTTGTACAGCGAAACAAAGAATGGCTAAGGTCAGATTTACAGGGTCCTGTTTGAGCGGTGGTAATAGTGTTGTTGAGATCGAAGATGGAGAAGGATTCGGTCTGTACATGCACCAGGACTCCACCACGCCAGTGAACATACCGTATGATATTGGCAGTATCCGCGTTAGTAACCACTCGGTGACGATCGGTGAGCGAAACCAGCTTCATGTTGTCGAGCATCTTTTCTCAGCACTTTTCGGTTTGAGCATTTATGGCGTCCGGATTGATGTACACGGTAATGAAATACCTTTTTTCGACGGCTCGAGCCAGGATTTTGTGCGCTCCCTGGTAGATCTGGACTACGACCGCGGGCTAGGCGTTCGACCTCCAAATCGCGTTGAAGTCGCGGCAGGGAATGGCAGTATTTCATATGTTCCGCTGGAAACGGACGATCTGATAATCGAGATGTCGTTGACCCATCCTCATATCGGTACGCAGAAGATCGTGCTCAATATCGACCGGGATACGTACTGTAAAGAGGTCGCTCCGGCACGGACCTTTGTCTTCACTGATGACGACGACCAGCGCCTCCGGAAATTGCCGCCTTACGGCATGGGCATCACCGGTAACAGGGTATATTCAACATCGCCGCCGCGTTTTCCCGACGAGCCGGTGAGACACAAGCTATTAGACTTGCTTGGTGACCTTTATGTGCTCAGGAAACGGCTCAGCGGAAGAATAACTGCTGTGAACACATCGCATCAATTGAACGTTAAGTTCGCCAGTGAACTATTACGCTCCCTGGAGGGTGTACATGAGAAAAAATAATCTGGTTTTTCTATTCTTATTCTCCTTGAGCATATTTCGATATGGCGTTGAGGCAGCGGATATTCATATTCCAGATACCCCTGTGGCAAGCATAAAACCGCATATAGACACGGTGCACGGGGATATTAGAGTTGACAATTATTACTGGCTCAGACAAAAGGACGACCCCGCGGTGATCGATTATCTTCGTGCAGAGAACGAATACACTTCGGCGATGATGAAAGACACCGAATCGTTGCAGGATAGTCTGTACCGGGAAATGCTTTCGCGTATCAGAGAAACCGATCTTTCTGTTCCTGTGAGATTGGATGATTACTACTACTATTCGCGAACCGAAGAAGGTATGGAATATCCAGTCTACTGCCGGAAAAAAGTGAGCCTCGATAGCACTGAACAGATCTTACTCGATATGAATGAGCTGGCAGAAGCGTACGCATATCTGGAACTGGGTGTATATGAGATCAGCCCCAGCCACAGATATCTTGCTTACTCAATAGACACGAGCGGAGCCGAACTGTACACCCTGCACATTAAGGATCTGGATAAGAATACTCTGTTGGGTGAGACGGTCGACAACGTGGGTTATCAGGCGGCGTGGGCAAACGATGACCAGACCATCTACTACACCGTCCTTGATGAGGCGAAACGATCCTACGAGTTATGCAGACACACGCTGGGCACGGAATCAAGCCTGGACAGCGTAATATACCATGAGGAAGACGAGGCGTTCTGGGTGGATGTAAGAAAAACAAAGAGCGAGCAGTATGTGCTAATGAATACGAGCAGTCATACGACGACCGAATTCTATTATCTTGATGCAGATGCACCGCAGCTTGGCTTTACCATATTCAGACCACGCGAGCCGGGGGTCGAATACTACATAGATCACCGCGATGAAAAGTTCTATATCATGACGAACGATAGTGCATTGAATTTCAAGTTGATGGAAACCTCTGTTGGGGAACCCTCAATGATAAATTGGCGGGAAGTCATTCCCCCTCGAGATTCGGTGATGATTACCGATTTTGACGTTTTTGAAAAATATCTTGTAGTATATGAGAGGAAAGATGGTTTGGAGAGGATTAGAGTATTGGATGTAGCCGGAAATGTTGATTACTACATTGAGTTCTCTGAGCCTGTTTATACTTTGTGGACTGTCAGGAACCCTGAGTACAGGACCGATTTGCTGCGTTTCGAGTACACGTCGTTGATAACACCGAGAACGGTGTTCGATTACAATATAACGACTCGCTCTCGAGAGATGAAAAAGCAATACGAGGTCCTGGGTGGATACGATTCGGGAAAGTACATTAGTGAAAGGATTTTTGCACGGGCCGGAGATGGAACGATGATCCCGATATCGATGGTATATCGAAATGGGATAGAGAGAACCGGTGACAACCCGTTTTTGTTGACCGCATATGGCGCGTATGGTTATAGTTCTGAAGCGTATTTTTCGTCTAATCGCCTCAGCCTGTTGGACCGAGGGATAATTTATGCGATCGCCCATGTACGGGGCGGTGGTGAGATGGGCAAGTCGTGGCATAGACAAGGACAGTTTCTTAACAAAATAAATACCTTCACTGATTTCATTTCCTGCGCCCGGCACTTGATTGAAAAAAGGTATACTTCAAACAACCGTCTTGTAATATCGGGCGGAAGTGCGGGCGGCTTGCTGATGGGTGCGGTCGTCAATATGCATCCGGAACTGTTCAAGGCCGTTGTTGCTGATGTACCGTTCGTTGATGTCATCAACACGTTGTTGGATTCTACGATCCCTCTGACCGTCGTTGAATATACGGAGTTGGGGAGTCCCTTTGAAAAGGAATTCTATGAGTACATGAAATCCTACTCGCCGTACGACAATGTTGCGGCCATGGATTACCCGGATATGTTGATCGTTGCCGGTTTCAATGACCCGCGGGTTCAATACTGGGAACCGGCAAAGTGGGTGGCAAAATTGCGTGCTCTAAAAACAGACGATAATCTCTTGCTGCTGAAGATCAATATGGATGCCGGGCACATTGGTGCATCAGGCAGATACGGCTATTTGAGGTATGTGGCGTTCGAGTTCGCGTTTGTAATGAAGGTACTCGGGATCAACGAATAGATTAAACCCCCTTTTCGTACTATCCTGAAGACACATCCGCTGTGCGGATTGAAGACATGCTTACGCTGCAGTCATCTCGCTTCGCTCCTGAAGACACGCTGCGCTGAAGAAACGAACGAACAGATAGGTTACGTTCGACGGTAACGAAACCCGATCATAAGAACGCAAACACGAAATCCGAAACCCTAAATTCGAATACCAAAATACAAATGACCAAAACAGCCATATTTCACTCCAACGTCCTTTTTGTCAAATTCGCAATACGCAATTCGAAATGTTTTTAGCGGTATTAACGAACCAAACGAATTACGATAATAACGTCTTGTAGTAATTTCGCAATACGCAATTTCTTTTCAGCGATATTAACGAGATTAACGAAAGTAACGAACCTAACGACAGTGGCTAACCAGTCAGTGGCGTCTCGAAGTAGATCGAGTTAGAACAATTTCAGAACATAGGACAAAGTTATGAATAGGTATTGGTTGACATCCGTCACGGCACCTTCATCATGTGCCGTTTCGAACACGTATTGAGCAGATATTATGATGGTGGGCGTTATTCTGTATTGAAGACCAGCATATACCCTGTTCAACCTGAAGCCGCTGGGCCAAAAACCAATCGGGTTTGGCGGTGCCTGTCCGTCTTCGATCGTTCCAAAAAAGGGTTCGTCCGCGAGGATCACAGTTGTCCGTTCGTCTATTTCATGGGCGATCTGGAGTAGCTGTCGGATGACGAGCGAATATCCACTGCGCATTTCCGGTGTTTGGTAAACACTGGCGTAGACTGTGTTATGGAATATTGTTCGGCTCGTGAGTGTCGTTCTGCCAAGCCGATAACTCAGGATCGGGAGGATTTCGATATTATGGGAATAGAAATATGTGCCTTCAGAAGGAAATCCCATGTAGTAGTACCAGACGGGTAACTTGAAAGTGAATGCGCCGGATGTCTTTGTGAAGACAGGACCGATGAAAAATTCATAGAAGTACACACCTTTGGCCGGCAGCATGTTCGGGTCGTCGCTTCGGGCAAATTCGTAGCGAAAGCCCGGCATTGTGACAATTGCCCATTTCGGGCTGATCAATGATGTTACGTTGAAATACGACCAGAACCTGCCGGTCGCTGATGCGCTGCCTAAATTGGGTAGAAGCAGCAATATCACGCACAGAATCAGGGCAGCACATGCAAAATTGACCGGGTTTTCCCGTTTACCGGGTGGATATCGTGGCACGCGGGACTTATAGCTTATAACCGATTTTTCTAAGGAAATCATAACGTTCCTTGCGTGCTTTTTCATCTTCAATGCCCTTTGGAGTGTAGCCGTCGATTACGCCGATGACACCTCTGCCTTGGTTACCCTCGACGATGATAATCTCGATCGGGTTTGCGGTTGCACAGAAGATATTGACCACCTCGGGGCATGCTTTGATCGAGCCGAGGACATTGATGGGAAATGCGTTTTTTATGAATACGATGAAAAAATGACCTGCGCCCACCTCGAGGGCATACTTTTGTGCCATCTGGACGAGATCGGGATCATTGCCTTCAAAGCGCACAAGGCAAGCGCTCGAAGCTTCGCAGAATGCGATTCCGAACGCAATCTGTGCCGAAGAGTTGATCAGCGCTTCGTAGAGATCTTCGGCGGTCTTTATGAAATGTGCATGTCCGCAGATCAAATTAATGCCTTCGGGGATCTCAATCCCTATTTTTTTTATCTCCATAAAACCTCCTTGGATATGACTGACAGTCGGATCCAGGTCAGTAACCCAATTCTTTCAGGAATTTCTTGTTCTTCCTCCATTTCTCTTTGACTTTAACCCACAGCTCGAGATATACGGTCCGCCCCAGGAAGCTTTCAATCTCACGCCGCGCTTTTTCTCCTACTTTCTTCAGAGCGTTACCTTTTTTGCCGATCAAAATCGCTTTCTGTGAGTTACGTTCAACGTAGATGACTGCCCGGATATAATCTTTACCTTTCTCGCGTTCCTTAAAATCATCGATGAGCACGCAACTCGCATACGGTATCTCTTTTTTGAAGGTCTCGAAGATCTTCTCACGGATGAGGTCGGCGACGAAGAATCGTTCCGGTGCGTCAGAAATATCTTCTTCTGGGTAGAAAAACTCGGCTTCCGGTAGGGCTGCAAATATTAATTCTTTCAGGTGTTCAATACCGTCGCCATTCAGTGCCGATACGGGTATTATGTCTTTGATCTTCCTTGATTTGAAGCTTTCTATTAGCGGCAACAACGTATTCTTTGATACAAGATCGATTTTGTTGATCGCAACGATCAACGGGATATTTTCAGCGAGACCGGTGAATTGCCAGTATGAGCGTTCATTCTTGAACCATGGGTCGATCATCAATATCAAAACATCGGCGTCGGCTATCGCACTCTTTATCTGTCCGACCATATTTTGCTGCAATTCATATTCGGGTTTTATTATGCCGGGCGTGTCAATAAAACATGCCTGGTTTTCGTTCTCGGTTAGGATTCCAAGGATACGGTTTCTGGTCGTCTGCGGCTTGGATGTTACGGCCGAGATCTTTGTCCCTAACAATCGGTTGAGCAATGTTGACTTGCCTACATTAGGTTTGCCTATTATGGTTACATAGCCGGCTTTCATCGATTTCCCTGTTGGAATGTTTCATAATAAAAATACGCCAGGAGGGTTAGATTGGCCCATCCTGGCGTAGGACTAAATATTCCCAGTATGCTACCTGGTTCTCTTGGTTTTCTTTCTCGTCCGTCTCGGCTTCTTTGCAGCCGGTTTCTTCGGTTCTTCTTTCTTTTCCTCTGGTTTCTTCTCTTCTTCGAATGGTTCTTCTTTGATTTCAAGAAGATTCTTGTCATCCTTCTTCTTGACGAGCACTGTGAATATCACCGTGTTGCCCGCCCAGAAGATAGCCATGGCGAGAGATTTAACAAAGAGAACAATGAAGTAATAGACTACGCCAAGTATAAAAGAGGTGATGGCTCCAGCCCAACTCTCGTATGCTGGTAAATATTCGGGTGGGTATAAGAGATTCGTCATACCGATGGATTCAAGGTAACCGGCGAAGAAACTATGCCACGACTCTGGTAGTACTGGAGGAATAGTGATTTTGACGTAGTGGGCGGCATTGGTCAGCAAGTTGTCAAGTTTATCGGCAGGCACGATTAAACCAATGACATCCTGGCCGAGGAAGATCGCCTTGGCCGAGAACAATCCGAGTAATCCTACGCCGATCATTACCACGAGTATTAGTAGAAATTCGTAGACAACGAATCTCCATGGCTGGTCGTTGACAACTGAGAAAGATTCGAAAAGCGTGTCGAAAGTGTCGTTTCCTGTTTCGCCGACTATAGACGGTCCTATTATCAGAGATACGACTGTCACGATCATCAAATAGATGATGAAAAGACAGACTGCGAATGCGAGTATTGACATGACAGCGAAGAACAACTGTCCGAAGTATGGAACCCAAGTTATGAGGGCGAGGATGATACCCATGAGGATCAGGGCAACCATGAATAGCACTAAAACTATTGGTGCAAGAATTGCAGACTTGCCGCTCTTCAAAGCGAATTTGATCGCTTCTTTTATTTCGAAGAACTCGTCGCCCTTGAGTTGTTCATAGGTGACTTTCGATATTGCGACACCGGCCAGCAGAGCAATGATGAGATACCAGAGAAATGCGATTATCCAGAAGACCCATGAAAACCATGGGAGCCCGGTTGGATACATGGGCATGAGTCGGTACACTTCCCATATTTCACCGATTTCAATACCGCCGACAACAAAGGCGAGATAGGAGAATATGCCATATCCGACATGAGCAATCAGAAGACCCAAGAAAGCGATCCATATCTTCTTCGCACTGAAACCAAGTCTCCCGGCTCTGAAAACATCTTTGTAATTAAAATGTAAATTAGTCACCTCACCTCCTTGATTCGTTCGTATTATAATCACCACTAAAACCTTGTCAATACCTTTGGCTTTGGACCGCGCTGGTGATTACTTTATTGTAAAACATGTAATTGCGCGGGACTCTGAGGAAGCAGGAATAATATTATGGTTGACATTTTTTGTGATTTTAGTATAATTTCGAAAGAGGTAATTATGAATATTGGTTGGCAGGAAATTCTACTAATATTACTCATTGCCCTGTTGCTGTTCGGTGCGAAAAAAATCCCTGATCTCGCGCGTGGGTTGGGCAAGGGTATTAGAGAATTCAAAAAAGGCCTGAGCGAAATCGACAAACCATTAGAACCAGGAAAGGACGAGGAAACAAAAAGCGCGAAGGAGGATTAGTCTTCCTTCGGTGTTCCCCATAGATAAAGGCATGGTGGAGAGGTGTCCGAGCGGCCTAAGGAGCACGACTGGAAATCGTGTATCCGCCGAGAGGTGGATCGCGGGTTCAAATCCCGCCCTCTCCGGACTAAGATGGTAAGAAACAAGAACACAAAGTGAGAAAGGAGAAACATGTACTATAATGGCACGAGGATCTTTCTGGTTTCTTTCTTTGTTTCGCTACTCACTTCAGTTGTCGTCTGCGCAGTCTTCTTTTTTGTGCTTCCTTTTGCGGGAAGAGGTGCAGATAAGGTAGTCCCCGATGTGATTGGTTCAAATCAGGAACAAGCGCGGGTCATAGCGGAATCACGTGATTTGTTGCTTGTTGTCGGTGGACAAGAGGAAAACGAAGAAGTACCTCCTAATCTGATCTGCCGGCAGACACCACTGCCTGGGTCGGTAGTCAAAAACAGGTCGACCATTACCGTGTTTTTGTCGAAAGGATCGAGCCAAATAGTCCTACCGGACTTACGCGGTGAGGGTTTGAGCGAAGCTACGGTACGGCTGACAGAACTGGGATTGAATATCGGGGAAGTGAAGAGTGAGGAGAATGCTGAGATTCAGAAAGATAGAATAATCTCAACAATACCGGCTGCAGGTACTAAGGTCAGAAGAGGTGAAAAGATCGCCGTTATACTCAGTCGAGGTGTGCAGACCGCGGAAGTGCCGAGGTGTATTGGGAAATCCTTTTCGTCTGCCAAGAGAATAATCGAAAGCAGCGGTTTTGTAGTAGGTAATGTCAGATACGAGGTCAGTACAGAATTCAATGTGGGCATAGTGATGAGCCAGAACCCGGCAGCGGGAAGGCAGGCAAGCAAGGGGTCGGCTGTCGACCTGGTTGTAGCTACGGTTCTCGAATGAGAAGAGCAGTAATCTACTCTGCTATCATCCTTGCTTTTTTCATAGTCGGTATACTCCTTGCGAATTTTCTGATTATGCCGCTTTTGGTCGGGAGAGGCGAAGAAGTTGTTGTTCCCAACGTCTGTAATCTTCCCTTGGACGGTGCTATCGATGAGCTAAAGAGCGCTGGACTGGAAGGTGTGGTTGTCGAGCGGAGATTTGACCGCATTATTGAAGAAGGAAATACTATCATTCAGGAACCGCTTCCCGATGCACGTGTGAAGAAAGGGCGGATAATAAATCTTACGGTCAGCCTGGGGGCTGAGACCATAAGTGTGCCCTACCTATCGGGAGTCAATTATGAACAGGGCGTTTCGATCATCAGGAAGATCGGTCTAGTTGTCGCGAAAGTGGATTCCGTTTTTTCAGATTCGATGGAGATCGGCAAGATCATCGAGACGATTCCGGAAGCTGATGCAGAAGTGAAGAAGGGTGATGGTATCAGAGTAGTTCTCAGCAAGGGATTGATAAAGAGAATGCCAAACATCGTTGGTCAACAATTGAGCCGCGCGCAGGTGATCCTGGAAAGAATTGGACTTGTCATCGGTAAGATAGAAGAAGTCCAGGGGAGTGGCGGCAAAGGTACGATTATCGTTCAGAGCCCCGAGCCTGAGCGTATTGTAGAAAGCGGGGACACGGTAACACTCATAGTGATCAAGTGAAAGTTGCGCCTTCAATAATCGCCGCAAAGTTCACTGATTTCCAGAACGAAATAAGAAGCGTACAAGAGGCTGGTGCTGATCTGTTGCATCTGGATGTTATGGATGGTGTGTTTGTACCCAACATTACTTTCGGTCCGATGGTAGTTGAGGCAATAAATGAACTAACTCAGCTTGAGCTGGATGCACATCTGATGATAACGAAGCCGGAAAATTATCTGAAACAGTTCATCGATGCCGGTCTGGACTGGATATCCTTTCACTGTGAAGCCACAGATAAAACCAAGCACTGCATTGAATACATTGGGGGGCGGAAGGTGAAAGCGGGACTTGCTATAAACCCGGGGACGAAATTCGAGGCAGTCAGGGGTTATGTGGAGATGCTCGACTATCTGCTGATCATGACCGTAAACCCTGGTTTCTATGGTCAGAAATTCATGCCAGATGTGTTGCCTAAGATCAAAGAGGCAAAAAAATGGATCACTAAACACAAATTCCATTGTCTTGTCGAAGTGGACGGCGGTATTAATGATGTGAACGCGACGCAGGTCTGCAGTGCAGGTGCAGATATAGTTGTTGCCGGTGCAGGGATTTTTAAAGCCCCCGATTATGCAAAGGCCATTGAGGTATTAAGATGTTCGAAGGGTTAATAGATCGCTTCCAGATCGTTAAGCGTAAGATCCTCGGTTACGGCAGGATCACCAGCCAGGAACTCGATGGCGTTTTCAAGGAGATCAGAATTGCGCTGCTTGAAGCGGATGTGAATTACCGGGTGGTAAAAGATTTCATCGCCGGGCTTGGAGAGAAGACAAAAGGGCTCGAGTTGTCCAAGAGCTTGAAGCCGGGCGACCTTGTCATTAAGGCAGTATACGAAGAATTGGTGGAGTTCCTGGGTAAGACAACAAGACACATTGAGTTTGAAAAGGATGGGTTTACCGTTATAAGCCTGATCGGTTTGCAGGGTGTGGGCAAAACCACCACCGCTGCGAAGCTGGCGGCAAAGTACCGTAACCGGAATCCATTGCTCGTCCCCGCCGATACGAAAAGGCCGGCCGCGGTTCAGCAACTGAAGCTTCTTGCCCAGCGAGCTAATGCACCGATGATCCCTCTTGAGAAAGATAGTGCTGTCGCAACCGTCAAAAGGGCAAAGGAACTTGCAGGGGAGAAGGGATACGGTGTTATCATAATTGATACGGCCGGAAGATTACATATTGACGAACCGCTCATTGAAGAGATACGGGACATCCATCGAGCGCTCAAACCGCATCTTCGGTTATTGGTTGCCGATGGTATGAGCGGGCAGGATGCGGTCAATCAGGCTAGCATGTTCAATGAAAAACTCGGGTTGGATGGCGCAATATTAACGAAAATGGATGGCGACGCCCGTGGCGGCGCGGCGCTATCTATTATGCGCGTGGCAGATGTTCCAATTTTCTTTGTCGGCACCAGCGAGAAACTGGACGGACTCGAGGATTTCCATCCCGATCGCATGGCGCAGCGCATTTTGGGCATGGGTGATGTGATGAGTCTGGTCGAGAAAGTGAAGACAGTAGAGGCAGAAATAGATCAGGAGAAGATAAAGAAGAAGGTGATGACAGGGGAACTGAATCTGGAAGACTTTCTCGAGCAACTCGGTGCGGTCAAAAAACTTGGGCCTCTTTCAAAGATCGCTGCGATGATGCCTGGCGTAAAGG
Source organism: candidate division WOR-3 bacterium (assembly GCA_029858255.1). Lineage (NCBI taxonomy): Bacteria > Pseudomonadati > Caldifarciminota > Caldifarciminota bacterium. The sequence continues at coordinate 106,664 of JAOUFJ010000001.1, forward strand.
AGAGCGATATTGATGAGGCGCAGTTCAAGCGAATGGAGGCAATGATCAATTCCATGACCCGCCGGGAGCGGCTTCATCCAGAAGTCATCGATGGTTCACGCAAGCGAAGGATCGCCGCGGGCAGCGGTACGACCGTTGCGGATGTGAACAAAATGCTGAAGGAATTCTTCCTTGCCCGTGATATGCTCAAGAAGTTCGGCAAGGGCATGCCCATGAAGATGCCTTTTAAGATATAAAGAAAAAGGGGAGCGTGTGCTCCCCTTTTTTTGTTTGGACTCATAGATCTATTGACCGATCATGTATGGCAGTAGCCATCCGTTGAAATCATAAGGTCCTTCTTCAGTGAAGATCGTTGAATGGGATATTAGGTCGAAGATAGCAAAGCGCGGGATCGCGACGAGTTGGGCATTCCATGTCCCCTGATACACGCCGCCACCCATGTTGGTGAAAGGCAGGCGCACATAGAATGGCCAGGCCAATATGAAAGTATGGAGAAATGCGTGTCCGTCTTCAACATTAGTGTAGAGGGTCAGAGTAACCTGTTCACCGGACTGAAATGTTATGAGTTCATCAAGAGCGAAGTAAGTGTTCAGGGGATCAGTAATCAGAACGTCAACTGCCTCGGTCATAGTGGTGACGCGCAGGCTGTCGATCGCTACCGTACTGACGGTATTCGACTGCCCAAAAGCCAGGGAGATCTTGTCGAGTTCCCAGCCCCGGTTTTCGTCGGATTCTTCACCGGTGCGCATAAAGACCGCACGCACTTGCGCCGTCTCTGATAGATTCTTGTCCCAGAGTACCCAAGGCATGGTATCGATTTTCGCGAGAGAGTAGAAGTGCCCGAAGTTCCCACGGCTGTACGATACCCATGCCGAATCTCCGGTGATCTGGATCTCGATGATCGGATCATCGTGGGTTTGCGCGCCGCGCCACCAGATGACCAGGGTGTCCCGATCACCACCAGAGGTTGAATCCACTTCGCTGTTCGGATTGAACCATATCGTATCTTCCTCAATCAGATTCATTATCGCATCTTCATCCGTTTCTTTTGAGCACTGGCTGATGACAACTGCCATGACCAGAACCATCGCAACAAACAATTTTCGCTTCATTGTGCCTCCTTTCGAAACTTAAGTCTATTGTATACATCTATTCTGTTTTGTCAAGCACAAACTTGAGACGCTATATGCGTTATTCCCGTTACTTTCGTTAATTTCGTTAGTATCGTTAATCCCGTTAATATTGCGTACTTGCGGAGATTACCGCGTCCTGCTACGCAGGACTCGCAATGAAAGCTGGACGTGGAGATTGCTGCATCCGCCTGCGGCTTCCTCGCAATGACGGATTGCGTGGAGCGGCAGGGCTGGATTCCCCGCTCCATTTCTTCAGCGTAGCGTGTCTTCAATCCCTACTGCGGATGTGTCTTCAGTATTGTACGTGGGACGACTATCCCGAACGCTTCAGCTTGCCTTTTTTCTTTGCGTAGTACTCTGCACGGCTAAAGACCAACATGCCAACCGGAATGAGTAACAATCCAGTTACCAGAAGAAGCAGGATAACCGGCAACAGTTCGCCGAATCCGGCGCCGTCCAATAGTGCGGCCCGCATTGATCGAAGTGTGTAGGTGGCTGGTGAAAGATAGCTCAATGGACGAATCCAGACCGGCAACACGTCAATCTCGTAATAAACACCGGAGATGAGAAGCAGCCCGGCTTCCATGATATGAGTCGCATAAGCGCCTTTTTCAGTAGAGAGCAGGGGTAGCACTGCAGCAATAAGCCCCAGACCAACAAACGACAATCCGGAGACAATCAGGACAACAAGCAAGCCCGGCAGGTTTGCACCCTTGATCGAAATACCGAAGAACAATACGATGATTATCAGTATGAGGCTGCTGCGAATTACGCCGTATACAACCGCCCAGAGACAGTTGCCGATCAAATGTGTAAAGCGGCTGATCGGTGCCATAAAAGTATACTCTATCGTACCTTCCCAGCGCTCCCAGGCGATCGACTCGGATATTTCGTGGAACAGAATGGAAAGAAATCCCCAGACCATTGCGCCTACCACAAGATACATGACCATTTCTTTTCCGATGCGTGCGCCAATCAGTCCGATCGCAAGAGCATTCACGACGTTATAGGACAGGAATACGGCTTCCCAACCGATGTAACGCCGCACCAGCGCAAAATTGCGCTCCACAAAAGCGATCGATCCATATGTATGAGTTCTAATATTCATCCTCTATCTCCTTCCATTCACGCCCGGTAAGGTCAAGAAAGACATCCTCGAGAGCCGGTTTCCCGTAATTGTTCCTTAATTGCAGTGGGCTGCCCAGGGTGACAAAACGGCCATCAATGATAATCGCAACACGGTCGCACAGCACCTCGGCCTCTCGCATATCGTGGGTAGTAAGAATGATCGTCAAATCATTTCCGCTGCCAGTCATTGACTCACGAACATAGTTCTGTACATCCAGTTTGGAGCGCGGGTCGAGGCCGGTTGTCGGTTCGTCCAGAAGCAATAACATTGGCGCCGTGAAGAATGCCCGTGCGATCGCTACCTTCTGCTGCATACCGCGCGACAGATCTTCAAGTGGCTCGTGTAGCCGTTTCTCGGCAAACCCGAGCCTGCCCAGGATGTCAAGTGACCGCTCTTTTGCATCCTTTTTTCCTAATCCATACAGGCGTGCAGCGTAACGTAGATTCTCCCAGGCTGAAATGCCCTTGAAGAAAGCCGCATCGACACTTACTCTGTTGATGAGTCGACGGACTGCACCGTATTCGCGCACGACGTCATGGCCGAATATGTGAGCACTTCCAGCGTCCGGGATCAGCAGTGTAGAAAGAATGCGGATGAGCGTGCTCTTACCCGAACCATTTGGTCCGACAATACCGAACACTTCTCTTCTCTTGACCGCGAAACTTATGCGGTTGACTGCCGAGATCTTACGCCCGTTCTTGCCAAAGGTTTTAACCAAACCCTCACACTTTACAGCTTCCATATACCTCCTTCCTCACTTCGTGAAAAAAAAACGCCGTGGGGGAAGCCCACGGCGTTCGAAAAAAATATATCGACAACTCAGGTGGACTTCACCCCCTGATAAAAAGCAGTAGCGAGAGATTGGGTACAGATACCCGTCTCGCTTCCGCAATTTGCCGTCCAATTTCTCATAGTCTTCATTATAACGAAAAAATGTTGATTGTCAAGATATGACATGCTTGAAGACGCCGACAGAAAAGCGGTATAGGACCTGCAGTCGGTTTGAGCGCTCCGCGCGGTGGGGCGCTGAAGACACTCATCTGAGAATCGGTGAATCGGAGAAACGGAGAAGGGCAGAAGTTGAGAAGATAAGATACTAAGAACGTGAGAAAAGGAACGGCAATAGCGGGAATAACGGGGATAACGAGAATAACGAACCGAACGAAAACAACGGTATTAGCGGGACTAACGGTATTAACGAAATTAGCGATAATAACGACACTGACGATAATAACGTCTTGTATTAATTTCGCATTTCGCAATTCGAATTTCGAAATTTCTTTTCAGCACCACTAACGATATTAGCGAGAATAACGAACCAAACGACATTAACGGGATTAACGAAGTTAGCGATAATAACGAGCTAAACGAAACGAACGGTTTCGTGGTTGACAACGGATACCGCTCCATGTATCATTGCATGATCATTCAACGGAGGTGAAAGATGGGACCGTTCAACACACCCTGGCTGACTTTCATTGCATGGATTGTAGCATTTGGATGCGTATTGTTCAGTATTATCTGGGCGATCTGGATCTTCAAACCTGGAGACGAAGATGAGTGAGCCCCTGGTATACACATTGATACTCCTTGCATATCTTGCGGTACTCGTGCTGGTTGGTTTTATCACCGGCCGCAGGACGAAAAGCGTGGAGGATTTCTACATTGGTGGGCGTCAGATTGGCCCGTGGGTGACCGCACTCTCTTTTGTCGCTGCGTACTTCAGTTCGGTTGTGATCATCGGCGGCGGTGGTTTCGGATACATGTTCGGCATGTCGACACTCTGGATCGGTGCGATCAATGTTCTGTTGGGTTGTACCGTAGCCTGGATCGTGCTCGGCCCCAGAATAAGAATATTTACTCAGCGTCTGAAAACAATGACTATTCCCGGTTTTATCGGCGAACGTTTCCAGTCGGATTTTGCATGTATCTTCTCGGCCATCATCATCGTTCTTTTCATGATCATTTACAATGTAAGCATACTCAAAGGCATGGGGCATATCTTTGAAGTGCTCATGAACATCCCTTATGTCTACGGTGTTCTGATATCGTGTATCATCATCTTGTTCTATGTGTCTATCGGCGGCTATCTTGCTGTCGTCTGGACGAGTTTCATTCAGGCCTGGGTCATGGGTATCGGGTTGATCGTGCTTACCGTGTTTGCAGTACAAAGGGTAGGTGGGATTGCCGCGGCAAACAGCGCCCTGGCCTCAATTGATCCCGGTCTGTTACAAACCCCTGGTGTCTGGGGCTGGCCCGGGCTGCTTTCATTTGCTTTGATCGTGAGTTTCGGAGTATGGGGCATGCCGCAGCTCGTTGTACGGTTCTATTCGATAAAAAATTTGAAAGTATTAAAGATCGGTACGGTTGTAGCTACTGTCGGTACATGCATGGCGCTACTTCCGTATTTCAATGGAGCTATTGCCCGTACTTTATTCCCATCGCTCTCGAACCCGGACCTTGCGATTCCCACCCTGGTCAAGACGATTCTTTCTCCCTTCGGTGCAGCGATCGTTCTTGCGGGTGTCGTTGCTGCCGGGATGTCGACTTTTTCGTCGGTATTGATCATTCTTTCGAGCTCGATGGTTCAAGACCTTATCAAGAAAGGCATAAGAAAGGACGTCGCCAAGGAGACGAGTCTTTTCTGGGGTAAAATAGGCAGCGTCGTTATTGGATTCGTTTCATTGGTCATTGCGTTGAGGCCACCGGCACTCGTTTTAACGCTGACCGCTTTTGCCTGGGCAGTGATCGCCTCGACAACCCTCTGGCCGATCCTTTTCGGGATATATTGGAGAGGAGCGACTAAATGTGGCTGTGTTGCCTCTATGGTCGGCGGTTGTGTGACCGCTCTTTTCTGGATGATCGCCGGCAACCCTTTTGGCGTTCATGGTTTTATTCCTGGAATCATCGTTGGATTTCTGCTGATGGTTCTGGTCAGCCATGCCACGCCCAAACTCTCTGCAGAACACATCAGCCGGATCTGGGGATGACGACCACCGAGAAGATAGGAAATTCAGAAGATACGAGGTTGAGACTTTTGGCAACTTCTTTGTTCTCGACTACGCTCGAACAATAACGCGCCTATATTCTTCGAGCGAGCGCAGCGAGTCGAGAAGCATCTTACGGCACGAAACCCAACCCGTATTTCAACAACGTACCGCTTTTCGAAACCGAAAAACGTAATACGAATGCGATGTCACGCAAGAGTGCGAGTTGCCCGAATACGAAGAACGAAATATGATTACGAATGCGTTCGAAATGGCCCGGTCATCGCTCAGAAATATATAAGATATTTTGCCTTGATCGCGCCGATCTGGTATGACGGCTGCAAATTGCCAAATTCATCCTGCACGCGGTGGTCGTTCAGGGCTATGTATATCCATGATTTGGGCATAAAATTCCAGGAGAAAAGAACACCGATACGGTTCCAGAGATATTCCAGTTCACCCAAATCCGAACCCGGTGTCTGGGTGACGATCTCGTCAAAGATACGCAGGTTCATGTCCGCATTGAACGCAATGTCAATGTTTGGCCTGAAAATAGGCCAGATCGCTTCTACCTGATTGTCAGGATCCCATTCGATCCACAAATACGATGTAAGGCCCAGTCGAACCTGCGGGATTAGTGAGTAGTTATACGTTAATCTGTTTTCACCTTGATAGCCGAGATAGCCACGTGAGTAGTTCCACCCGTATGAATAGTTGAAATCAAAGTCTATGTTCTGGTTAAATAGTCGTCCCCAGAACGACGAGTTAAATTCGCGTGAGAAATAACTTATCACCGTATCCATAGGCGCTTCATAATGCCGTCCGGCGTTAACGCCAATATCAAATCCCCAATCTCTGCGGAACTGCAAATTGCACTCGACGATACCGGCCAATGACCAATCTGAAACGCCCGGTTCCTGAGTTGCCACGATGCCCGGGACGATGAAGAAATTGCTGATCGCTCCTCTCTGGTATTGTTTATAAGGGCCGGTCATCAACATTAGCCGTTTCTCACCGACCCATGGTACGAATCCAATATGGCTGACGTCAAAAGAATCCTGGACCACTCGCGCCGAGGTAAAAACAATGAAGTTTTTGACAAAACCAAAATACCCGGCATCAAATGCCCATCCGGATTTGTCGCGCAGCGAATCTTTTCTACTGCTCACCGCACCTTGAACTACTAATTGATTCGCTCCCTTGAGATAAGCGCCATCGAGGCCGAACGCGTAATTGTGATCGTCCTTGTCCGCGGCCATGCCGCTGAACAATGCGCCGATGTGTGAATTCTCGAGAACCGCGTGTTTTGCTCTCATTACTGCAAACCAGCGATTTGGTTCGTCGATATTGTGAAGCACCGTATCCAGATACGAATCTGTGTAGGCACCCAGCATTCCGAGGTTCCAGTCCCGGGATTTGCTGGTGACTTTGAGCCCGCCCAGGATCGGCACGGCATCGTCATTCACGGATTTGCCGATCCTCCGGGAATAGAATATCTCAAGCGGATCGAAGAATCCCATGTCTCCAAAATCCGCCATTCTGAATATTTCCTGTCCTTCCAGAAAGAAAGGTCGTCTTTCATCCAGATAGATCGGGTACCGTGATAGGTTGAGGGAGAATGGATCTGATTCGATTTGCGCGAAGTCGGGAAGGACTGTGGCGTTGATAGTTGCCTGTGGCGTGACGTCCCATTTGAGGTTAAGACTAACGCTCGGTTTTTTGTGGGTCGCTACTGAATCACCTTCATAGTATTGCCGATCGATCCTTAAGTACGCCTCCGGATATAGCTCGAAATAATATCCAACTGCCTGGGGATCTATGCTCTTCAGGGTACCGTATTTTGAAACCTTAACATCTTCTTTCTGGAGATGTTCATTCCAGGCGCTAATCTCACGGTTCTGTGCCATATAACGGGCAAACTCAATGCCCCACTCGTCAAGGCCTTTCTTGTACCGTATGGACTTGAACGGTATTTTGACCTCAACTTCCCATCGGTCATCGTATAGTTTCAGCGCCTTGTACCAGACGCCTTCCCATGAGTCATCAAAGGTACGCCCGTCATCGAGCACCCAACCATCATGGTAAATCTCACTTGCAAAGAGTTGAAAATAGTAGGCGGCGTTCTTGCTGCCGAACGTATCGATGCCGATCCTTATGTCATCTTCATCCGCGGTCAAACAGGCGATAGGTTTTATGCTGTCCGCATAGCATCGAAATGCAATATACAGGTTATCCTTATCCTGCAATACATATACGACCGTTCTTTCAGTCGGTGCGGTTTTCTCATAGGGCATAAATTGCACAAAGTCGTAAGCCGAATCAGCTGCCATCCATGTTTCTTCAATGAATCCGTCGATCTGGGGTGCAATCTCTGTATAGCGCACCTCAACCGATTTTCTTTCCGCGAAGATAAGAAAGAACATTAGCACATAGTGCATGAAACCTCCCTGAAACTAGTGTCACAGCGAAAAATACAGAAAATTATGCTTTCTCCTGCTGGTCATAACCCTGGATGTTGACGCAGGACCAACCATACCCTTCAGGCAAGAGAATCATTTATAATTAATACGCATGAAATGTACAAATGTTTCACCCTTATGTCAAGTTAGATCGAACCGCTCTTATGTATGTTGACATGGTCACGGCAGTCCATATACTCTTTTTTGATAACTCGTTTGTGTTACTCATAAATTTAAGGAGGATATATGGTTTTTTTGCTCTTTGTCATAGCCCAGTGGGGTGTTGATAATGTCGAGGGAAAGTGTTTTCATCCTGAAGTTTACCGTCAAGTTGCGCGTGCCGAGTCGATACATGCTTACGATGTGCTGAAATACGATCTCGACATCACCGTTCCCATGACCGAGCGCAGCATGCAGGGAGTCAATACGATTTCGTGCCGGAGCACGGAGAATGGTCTGAGTACTGCTATTTTACACAGCTACACACTGTCCATTGATTCGATTTTTGTCGACGGGGTTGCTGCTACCTATTCGGCAGCAGGAGAATCGTTGGCTATAAACTTGCCCCAGACCTATAACATGGGCGACTCGTTCGATATTTTGGTGGGTTATCACGGTTCGTGGAGCGTTACCTATTCTCAGACCGGGTTCGTCTATTATCCAAGAAACTACAACTCGAACACCCTCCATGCTTTGGCGTATACTCTTGGTGAACCATGGGATGCCCGGCGCTGGATGCCGTGCTATGATGAACCTTACGACAAGGCGGACTACGGTTGCATCTTTTCGGTGACAGTACCTGATACATTTGTGGTTTGTGCCAACGGCGAGCTCACCGGTGTTGTGAATAATCCGAATAACACGAAGACGTACACGTGGCAGGAGGACTATCCAGTGAGTACCTACCTCATGCATTTCGGTGTCTCCAATTATGCACAGTGGTCAGACTGGTATTACAGCAACTCGGGCGACACGGTGGAGATAAGACATTTCATGTGGCCCGAAGACTCGGCTTTTTCAATGGTGTCATTTCAATACTTGCCCGATGCAATGTATCTCTTCGATTCGCTCTACGGAGCGTATCCCTTCGACCGGTACGGTCAGGACGTGGTGTATCCGTATGCCTGGGGCGGCATGGAACATCAGGAACTGTCCACTATCCATCGGACATGGTTATTGAATCAATCAGAAAGGGGCATGGCCCACGAACTGTCTCATATGTGGTGGGGCGATATGGTAACGTGTATTGATTTCCGCGACATCTGGCTGAACGAGGGTTACGCGACCTACAGTGACGCGAACTACATCTGGTATCGGTTCGGGCATAATGATTTCTTGAGTCTGATGGCGAGCCGCGCTCAGAATTATTTCCAGTCAGACCAGCAGTGGCGCCATCCGCTGTATGACCCCCCGCTGAGCGAATTATTCGATTATGGCTATACCTACTGCAAAGCATCATGGGTAATGCACATGCTCCGTTACCTCGATCAGGATGCGTACTGCCCAGCAATTGCTGTTTACCGGGATTCTTTTGAGTATGGTAACGCAAGTACTGACGATTTGAATGCCGTTTTTTCTTTTGTGTATGGAACTGACTTGACCTGGTTCTTCGATGAATGGATCTACGGCCAGGGACATCCAGAATATCGTGTTTACTGGCAATGCGAGCCGGATGGAAGCGATTATGAAACTACAATATTGATACATCAGGTGCAGAATAACGCACCGATCTTCCACATGCCGGTCGAGATCATGCTTCACGTTTCTGGCTCTGATACCATCGTTACGGTACCGGTCAATACTGCTCCGCAGAGTTACTCGGTCACACTTCCTGATTCCGTGACATCGATAGAGGTCGATCCAGACCTGTGGTTACTCAAGACGTGTCAAGTTTTTGTGGGTGTGAATGAATTGACGGGAACAATGCCACTTAGTGAATTCTCTTTTGCCGCCAACCCGGCGCGCAACCCGGTTCTGAATGTTACTCTTAATCGCAGCACAGAGGTAAAGATATCTGTCTATGACGTTGGCGGCAGGTTGGTGAGCGTGGTCGAGGCCGGAAATCGAACGCCGGGTAGTCATGAAATTGAGATCGGCGGACTTCGTGCCGGGGTCTATTTCTGCCGGTTGAAAACCGACCATGATGACATCGTCAAGAAGTTAATTGTCGTGAAGTAGCGGCACGGTTGGGCGTCTTGAAATAATCGGAATTGCGGTAAGTCTTATCGAGCACTCCATCGTCGCACAGAGTAAAGATTTTTGTCCATCCCGCCTAGGTCAATTCATAGTTTTGTCAATTGCTAAAACAATGAAATGATGCCAGTACGAAATGTATTTCAATTATCTTTACAGGGTAGAAGATAGTGTCTGCTGATTCGTGCCTGAAGCCGGAAACCGGGCTTACCGTCTAACAGGAGACGTTGATCAGGGGCACGTGCATTTCTTCTCTGCTCACTCCGCCGTGGTTTGCCTTAAGGAAATGCTCGGTTTCACCCAGGATAAAATCCTTAATAATGTACTTGTTCTTCATTATCAAGACATAGTCGCCAACGCGGTCGAGGAGTTTTGCATTCGGTTGGTGAAGACCGAAGAAGTTCTTTCTGACCAATCCTTGACTGCTGTGCAAGGTGCAGAAACGTGAAAGCTTCGCGGAGACATATTCACGGAATCTCCTGACGCGTGATGGGTGGACGTAGCAGTAAGCGACCCGTGGTTCACCGCACAGTGGCAGTGTGAGCGTGGCGGCAAGGTCTGGATGTTCGTTGAGGTTTATGAAGTCTTCTGGTTCCGTGTCGATCAATCCATGATCTGATGTTACCAACATCGTGGTTCTTGAGCCTTTGAGTGCACGAATGAGTTTGTCGATGTTCCTTTCCAGTTCTTTGAAGTGGGTGCTTGCCTCAGGGCTCCCGACACCGAAGCTATGGCATATCGTGTCCAATTCCGGCCAGTAAACATACAGAAACTTCTTTCTTCTATTGTCTTTGACTGTTTTGGCGATATTGGCCAGGCAATCTGACAGTGAGTCGTAAGCGATCATTTCCGCTCCTCTCGAGGTTGCACGCGTGTAGGCTGACCCATGCAGATAATGAGGGAAAAAAAAGAAATTATCCGCACGGATCATTGATGATACTGGATCGCATTCCAAAATGCTTTGCATGCTGGTGTCTGTAAATCCCGGAGCGCGGTCGCTCTGGCGTGGAGTGAATGGCAGTATCTTGACCACGGACCCCATTTCTTTGAGGTGCATGAACCAGCCGGTGATCGCATGCTGTTGCGGCGCCAGTCCGGTCGCAAAAGTGGTGATCGCAGTTGCGGTCGTTGAGGGGAACACAGACGTGACTTTCTGCTTCGGATATTTGTTTAGAACACTGTTTTTGCCGTGCTGCATAAGGAATTCGTAGCCCAGCCCATCGATGACGAACAGGATGATGTTCGTCGATCGTTTCAGGGCTTCGACATCCAGATTTTTTAGAGGTCTGTATGTAGGGTCTTCGCCATATGCTTTGAGGATCGAACTCATCAGATTAACAATGCTACCATTTTTGTAGTTAGGCAAATGCATTTCTGTTACTGGTTATCTATTTCGAAAATGTTTGATATCCGTTCCTATTATTTCTTTTCGGATAGCGCTTTCTTATATTTCTCTAACTGCCCAAGAAAAAATGCGTTCTCGGGCTCAATTTTTAGTGCATTTGCTTCCCATTTTACCGCTTCTTCATAATTGCCGGCAGCGTAGTATGCTTCAGCCAAAGTATCCATTATGTTGGCATCATCAGGTGCTAAGGCGTGTGCTTTTTTCGCAGCCTGAAGTGTTTCTTCTGGATATTTCTTGAGCAGTGCAAACTCCCATGCAAGACTGTTGTACACTTCGGGTGATTCAAGCTCACTCTGCAATGCCTTGGTTAGGAGCGCGTGGGTTTTTTTTAGAAACAGGTCTTCTTTGTCCTTTTGTTCATCGGCGAGTCTGAGGTATGCAGGTGCCATGAAGGCATACTGCCACAACTCGTATTGACGGCGCAATTCCTGAACCGGTTCCTGATGGTCGACGACCTTCAGATCGACCAGGCGGTCATCAGCACCCAGGTAGCCGCCACGGTTCGTCACGACGACGAGCGATGCGGATTGCTTACCCCGGCTGTCGCCGCCCGCCTTTTCTCCAGCTTCAAGAGCTGAGAGCAGACGTTCGGCGAGTGGGCCTTCGGTTCGTGTATAGACGGCAAACATGCTGTCAACGACCTCGGGGCCGGTCAGTATGTTACCTTGCACGGCAACGTTGGGTCCGTTTCTGTGTCCGGCCCATACCGTCGTGTTGGCACCGGTATGTGAAACGGATTGACCATTCTTGTCCACGATGCCTATCTGACGGTCCTCGGGCAGAGTATCCTTCTCGAGAATAGCACGCATTGCCTCGGCCGCCGATTTCCCTTTGGATAATTCTTCAAGCGCCCATGGTCCGAAATAAGGATTTGAATATGCCTGCGTCGCCACCGCGCCGACATCGGCTTCCACCCACGGCACGATATATCCCACGTCAAGCACTCTCGATGCCACGGCGACACCGAACTCATTGGTCTCTGGATCCATGGCGACGATTGAAAACGTTCCATAACCAGATAAGCAGATTATTAATATTGCCACATTCAGCATATGACCTCCTGTATAATGTTAGCGGTGTGCGGTTCTTTGTCAATGGTTATGCGGAAGGAATTGATAGTGCGGCAAACGGGCCGGAGCTGTCTAATGTTCTAAGTCTACAAGTTACGCACTACTCCCATTTGCCGCACCTGCTGCCATAACGGGTGATGATCTTATCGTCCCTGACCATCTCTACGATTTCGCACTGGTTCGGGCAATCGTGACATTCGAACCCGCGCGATTCGAATTCCTGCTCGAGGCAACGGTCGAATCCCGGGAATTTCGTTTCGCCATTCGATCTTGTGCATGAGAGTATAGCGGCACCAATCGCGCCCATGACGAGAAAATGCCTGGGGACTTCTATGTTCAGACCGAGTGCTTTTTCGAATGCAACCCTGACTCCCTCATTTGCGGCAACACCTCCTTGAAAGAGAATACGTGGTACTATCTCTTTGCCCTTGGCTAGTACATTCAGGTAATTCCGTACTATTGCAGCACACAGTCCGGCTACTATATCATTGCGCTCGATGCCAAGTTGGGTTTTGTGTATCATGTCACTTTCAGCAAATACCGTGCAACGCGAAGCAATGTGCACCCGATTCTTTGCTGCCAAGGCTAGTTTCCCGAATTTTTCAATGGGTAAGCCGAGACGGATCGCCTGGTGATCCAAAAAAGACCCCGTTCCGGCCGCACAAACTGTGTTCATGGCAAAATCCACGGGGATCGATTCCCGGATTATTATCAATTTTGAGTCCTGTCCACCTATTTCGATTATTGTATTTACATCTTCGAAAAAGTGGCACGCGGCAATTGCGTGGGCAATGATCTCATTCTTCACTACATCCGCGTCTAGCATTACGCCTGCGAGACGGCGCGCCGAACCTGTAGTGCCGACACCGGCGATATGAAAACAACTGGAAGTCTCTGTTTTGATTTGATCGAGCACTTTTTTTATTGATTCGATCGGACGCCCCAGGGTCCTCAGATAGCATTCAGCAACTACGTCGTATTCTTCATCAATGATCACTCCTTTTGCCGAGATGGAACCAACATCAACACCCAGGTAATATTTCATCTTATGCTCCTTTGCGGATTCCTGCAGCTCTGTTGCGGCGATGTAGTAGCATATCAACGAATGCCTCTATTCTGGTCCTTACTCCCGTGGTGCTGGTGTGTTCATCGAGTGAAATGTTGAGAAGCGGTAGTGAATATGATTTGGATATTCTTTCGAATACCGGCAAGGCCGCAGTTTCGGGCATACAACTAAAAGGCATAAGGTGAACCACACCATCGAATCCTCTTTTCGCCGCCATTATTGTGTACCCAATGCTGAGTTGGTCTTCGCCTCCGGCGTTATATGCCCAAACTGGCTGAGCAAGAGATTTGGCTTCCTTGCGCGGAAGACCATGGTCGTCATTTATTCTCATCGTGTGATAGAAAAGCCACCGGTGAGCAGTCAGGAATGGTTCGGCTTGAACCCGGAGGTTGCCGAGATTTTCAATGATGTCGAAATTCACAAATGGTTCAATCACACAATAAGATTCACCGACGACCATGACGCGTGGTGGTACATAGGCTTCAATCATTTCGATACTGTCGAAATCTTCTTGGATCTCTTTTCGCATTTTTCTAAGTCTCAAAATACTGCTTTCCACGCGGATTTTTCTTAGATGCGTGCGTTCAAGCGCCGTACACTCGCCCCCGGTTTTTTCAAGCGGCCTTATTTGCCGGGCAAGGGATTCGACCTGATCGACCAGTTTTGATTTGTGCCAGGCAACCGCAAAACCTCGGGTCCATTTTCTGAGTGCCGTTGTCCAGCTGTCATGGTTCAGATGGAGTATCTCTGATATCACGAATTTGACATCTTGATGTCCCACGAAAATGCTTCTGAAAGTGAATCCGAGGCGGCGGAGGATGGAACACTGTATCCTGCCGTAGTATCCGTACCGGCAAGACCAGTTACCACCGCCAATGAATAGTAAGGTGTCAGCGCCCTGCTCGAGCGCACCGAACATATCTCCCAGGGTCACCTTGAAAGGCAGGCACACCAATTCTGGAGCGTAGCGCACACCGATGTCGAGTGATTTCTTGTTAGGCCTGGGTCCCTGGAGAACTTCACACCCCAGGTTTGTGAGCAGGGCAGTTAGGGTAATGTTCAGATTCCCCATGTGCTGAAATCCTACTTTCATAACTTTTTTTCTCTTTTCAGATTGACCATATCCACGAATGATTCAATTCGGGTCATTATTCCGGTTTCTCCTGTGTGCTCGTCGAGGACGATCTTTAGAAAGTGCGTTGAATGCTGGGGAGCTATCTCGAGTTCAATGATTTCGTGAGTGATCGACGCCGCGCCGCAGCCGAAGCTGCACAAGTATATTATGCCCGAGATGCTTATGTCGTCATAGAAATACTTTGCTGCGTTCAGTATGTGGTTTTCGAAATACCAACTCAATGGTTTGACGCTGTTCGTCAGAGGTTCGATGTTGTCGTCTGGCAGATCATGGCAGCTAATGATTTGTGCTCCGGTTTCGCGGATCTTCTTCTTCAGGTGGAGATTCAAGAAATCGTCCTCGAGCAAATAAGCATGGCCCATCAGGCCGATGACCAGATCGTCCTTCGCGGTCGTGGTCAAGCGCGCGGCCGCTATCCTTTCTTCCTGCTGTTTGAGAGACACTGCAATACCATGTTCGTACGCGATCTGTGCACGTCGTTCAGAGAAGCCCAGTTTTCTTGCCAAATTCACATAAGATGCCTCTTCACTCTCCTGTCTTAGATCGATATCCATTGTCACGACAGGTGCCTCGGGCACCAATGCTTTTGTCATGTCGGGCAGGCCGATCATTTTGGGGCAGCCGAGCCTGATCCCGGGTTGCCTGCTAAGGCACACCAATCGCGGCACGAATATGCAATCGGCTTTGTCTGTCAGCGAAATGAGGTGCCCCAAATAGCATTTCAATGGTAGGCAAGTTTCGCCTGGAGCAATATTTATCCCGCTATCCAGCTTGTTCCGGTCGGTTTGTCCGCTCGTGACTACTTGACACTGGAGGTCATCAAAGAAAGTAGTCCATAGCGGTTGGTAGTAGTAATAACCGAGTGCTTGCGGTATGCCGATAGTCATTCCTGATTTCATCTATCTTTCTTAGTTGCAATATCGGTGCCCAGGCAAGTCGAGACGGCATGTTCTATTTTTATTTGATATTCCGAGTATTTTATCTACAACATGACAAGACGATGTGCAAATTTGTGCGCACTATGAGTACCAAACCGTGCATCGCATTTCACATTTATCCTTCCTTGTTGCTACGTAATGATCTACAATATACCGCTTCGGCGATCTACGTCATATTGTACTGTTTTATTTTATTTATTATTGTCCTCCTTGATATTCCCAATTTCTTTGCAGCTTTACTCCTGTTGCCATTACATTCTCTTAGGGCGTTGGCGATCGCCTGCTTTTCGACCTCCTGTGTCGTTGAGCGCAGAGAATCTCGCAGGCTCTTGCTTTCTTCTGTGATGGGTTTAGACAAACCCGGAATTTCTATTTCAATTGCGCGATCTTTGGAGAGGACGACCGCGCGTTCGATCGTATTCTCCAGTTCCCTTACATTTCCGGGCCAGTCGTAAGCCAGTAGTTGAGTCATAGACTCCGGCGCGATCGTCTGGACCGGTCGATTGTCCCTTTTAGTGTAGTGCTCGATGAAGTAATGCGCGATATCCGGTATGTCTTCTTTGTGTTCACGGAGTGGGGGGATTCTGATGTTCAGGACATTTATGCGATAATACAGGTCCTGCCGGAATTGCTCTTCATGACAGGCTCTTTCAATATCCTTGTTCGTTGAGGCAATGATACGCACAGCGATCTCGTTAGACTCCGTACCACCCAGCCGGGTAACCATTTTGTCCTGCAAGACCCTGAGCAGTTTGGTCTGCATGAGCAGGCTCATGTCTCCAATTTCGTCGAGCAGGATAGTTCCACCGTGAGCTAGTTCAAACCTGCCTGGTTTTGAATTGATGGCTCCGGTGAAAGCGCCTTTCTCGTAGCCGAACAGCTCTGATTCGAGCAGTGTGTCAGGTAGTGCTGCACAGTTAACGCAGATGAAAGGTCCTTCACCCCGTGAACTTCGGCGGTGGATTTCACGCGCGACCAATTCCTTGCCCGTGCCAGTCTCACCGCTGATCAGAACAGTTCCCATGCTGTCCGCTATTTTGTCCACTAATTCGTAGATGCGCGTCATTTTTTCGCTGGTGCCGATCAAGAGGTTTCCAGACGCGCCACGATACCATTTGCACCGACGGAAATCATTGGAGGAAATCGCCTTCTTGACTACAAACAGAATTTCATCGTTGTCGAATGGTTTGAGCACATAGTCGTATGCACCTTTTTTCATGGCCGCTACGGCCGTTTCGATCGTTCCGTATGCGGTGAGCATGATCACGGGCATCGATGGGTCGGTATCCTTCAATGCGATCAACAGTTGCATGCCATCGGTCCCCGGCATAACGAGATCGGTTATCGTTAAGGCGACGGCGTGTTTGTTAACTAGTTTCATTGCTTCTGCTGCGCCTGCGGCAGTCAGTACGGCATATCCTGCCGAAGTCAATAACCGTGCAAGAATTGAGCGCATATTTTCTTCATCATCGACTATGAGAATTTGGTCCTTTGTCACTTTTCTTTCCTCCATTTGGGGAGTTTCAGCGTTACGATACAACCTCTGTGTGGAAGCGATTCTATAGACATGGATCCGCAATTGAGTTCAATTAAGCGGTTAGTGATCGGCAGGCCGAGACCTATCCCTCCGGGTTTTGTTGTGTAAAAAGGACGGTAAATATCACCTTTGTCTAGGTGACTAATTCCCGGTCCGTTGTCGGAAATAGCCACCTTTATATGGCTATTTTCTTCAGAAATCTTTATATCGATCTCTCCATCTGGGGGGGCAGCTTCTATTGCGTTGAGCAGAAGGTTGTCCAATACCTGCCTTAAGTGATCCTCATCGAACCTTATCCTGTAATATTTTGACGGACAATTGATTGATAATTTCAGTTGTTTCGATTCACAAGAACGTATCATCTCCTTTGATCTCTTATTCACTTCTTCTGCGATGTTGATGCAGCGCGGAACCGGCTTTGCTGCTTTGGAGAAGTCGAGCATCCGTGTGATTACACGGTTGAGCCGGTCACATTCTTCAATAATAATGCGTGATCCTTTGAAGTCATTGTTGCCAGATTCTATGATTTGTGCCGAGGAGCGAATGATTGTCAGAGGGTTCTTTACCTCGTGGGCGACGTATGCTGCCATTTCACCCAAGGTAGCGAGTTGTTCCAGTTGCCGCATTCTCTCGAGCATTTTGAGATGCTGAAACCGCAACACGCAATTGTATGAAAGGAGTTTGATAAAACGAATGTCAGACCCCGTAAATACCTGCCCATTCGTCTTTTCACCGAGGCACATCACGCCCTCGAATCGGTTATCGAGCGCAAAAGGTGCATATACTTCATATCCGAGCGTTTTCATATCGGCAATAACTTGTGCGATCTTCCTCCTGTCAATTTGAGTTTGTTCTCCAAAACGCATGGTGTGCAGAAGTTCGTCGTATACCAGTGGCTCGTCCGTGTGACGCCTGGCAATCCAGGTGGTCAGATCATTAAAGGATCGGGATTTTACCATACGATCAATGTCCGTAGCTGGCGGCCAGTAATACTGATATTGCCCGGTGATTTCGTTCCTTCCTATGCAGATGCACCTGTTGACTCCCATGTTCTCCATGACTATATCGACCGAGGTCCTAAGAAGGTCGTTTATGCCGCGCGCCTCGTCAAGGGCATAGCGTATCTCGTCGACTGTCTGAGACAGGTACTTGGATTTCCCGAACAGAATTTTCTCGACTGAGATCATGAGTCTCCTTGCGAACAGAAGCAGCAATAATGCGGTGATGAAGATATAGACGTAGGGCAGAGGAATCAGGGGATGCAAGATAACCGAGAGGAGATAAGAACCGGCAAAAAGCAGCGCCGTCACGAGAGCGAAGCTGAGCGTTCGCCTTGTCGTCACCTGTATGTCGAAGAGCCGATGGCGAAACAAGCAAGTTGCCACAAGCAGTGAATATGCAGCGTTTGCGATATTACCCAATCCACCTACATTGACCCCTGAGGCGGTCATGATATCTTCAGCGATAGCGCCGGTAACACCGATCGAGCCGGCAGTGAGTAGAATAGCCAGTCGCGTACGTTCTAGGGGTCGCTGCGAGCGGAGGTATGCTCTTCCTATCAGTAAAAATGACGCAACAAATAACGGTAAAGTGAACATCCATAATATGTAGTCATACGCCGTTGCCGATAATATCTCCAGCGCATAGATGATCGATAAACAAAATGCAGTAAGGTAGGTGATTCTCACGGCGTTGAAGATGTACTTTGATTCAAGTCCAATAAAAGCGGCAGTGAATTGGAGTGTGGCTACTGGTAATACATAAAGACAAGCCGTCGCCGACATATAGAAGATATGCATGATAAGAATCGCGTAGATCGGATTCGCATCGCTGACCTGGAAATTTCGCGATACGATGACTCTTATATTCCATACGAAAAGACAAAAACATATCAGTAAGAAGGATCGATACAATATGTGACGGCGATTATGCAGTGAAACGAAGATGATGAGTATCAGATTTATTACAGCGCTTAAGATAGCAGCCAGTACTTTTACGTCAAGTTCCATTTACTCTACTCCGTTTTTACTAGTCTATCCGGTTGATCTTTTTTGTCAAGAGGACCAGATTACTGGTGCTGGAACGTTTCTCATTTCTTTTGAAACGGATATTTTTGCAGTAGTATTCCACTTACAATGAATGCAAGCCCGATTACTGTGGATGCAAGAATTCTTTCTCCGACGAAGAGATTTATGAATACGAGGGCGAAAAAAGGCGTTAGGTATATGAGATTGCTGACCTGGGCAGTCGTTCTCGAAAGACGGAGGGCCTTCAACCATAAGACGAAAGTGATTCCCATCTCAAAGATTCCGACATATGCAGCACCGAGAAATCCCGGCAAGTTCGGAATCGTGAATCTACCAGTTAACATCATGTAGATAACTATGAAGACAAAACCGAAGACGAAATTTAAGAAAAGCTTTGCAACCTCATCACGTCGGTCTTTGATATTGAATATCCAGAAAAGAGCCCAGATGACCGCGCTGCCGAGCGCCAGGAGAACACCGGTTGGATTGAAAAAACGGAGTCCGGCAAAGTCACCGCGAGTTGCTATGATCACGACGCCGAGATAGCTTATGATGACGGCGAGTACGCTCTTTAGTCCTATGCTCTGGCGGAGAAGAGGAATAGACAATAGTACAAGTTGAATGGCCCACGTGTAATTAAGCGCCATGGCTTGCTGTGCGGGAAGCAATGAGTATGCCCTGAGCAGAACAACGTAATAGAGGAATGGATTTAAGAAACCAAGGAGCAATGAGTAAACACAATCTCTGAATGTGCAACCACGCAGCAGCCCGATCTTATTTTGTATTAGCAGTATAGTAAACAAAGTGAACGTTGAAACAGCGGTCGCATAAAAGAGCAACTGCGCGTAGTCCAGATATCTCAAAGAAAACTTGAATGCAGAGGCGATGGTCGACCACATCAATACCACGAATACGGCATAAGTGTAAGCCTTTTGTTGGTCCTGCATAAGTGACAATAATCTGAAACAGAACGGTGTCAATATGAAAGCCAGGTAACGTTTAGTGTCCATCGGTTACGATGCCCGTAGGCTGAAAGCAAGCACGAAATTCCAAATACTAAATGCTAAACAAATTCGAATATCAAGATTCAAATTGCCAAAACAGACGAAAACGGTATTAACGAAACTGGCGCAATTAACGATAAAAACGTTTCATGTTAAATTCGCTTTTCGAAATTCGAAATTCAAAATGTTGCTCAAACGGTAATAACGGGAATAGCGAAATTAGCGATATTGGCGAGAATAACGAGCTTGGCAAATCTTATGCTTTCCGCAATTCGAAATACGAAATTCGAAATGTCGTTTGAAGGTTGTAGTATTGACATCACATACATTCCTCCTATAATGGAACATGAGTAGTGTTTTAGCTATGGTGCTCGCCGGTGGGAGAGTTGATGAGCTACTCTGTCTCACCGAGCATAGGCCGAAGTCTGCATTGCCCGTCTTTGCCACTTACCGGATCATCGATTTCGTCCTCAGCAATTTGATGCACAGCGGTATAAATAATGTTGGCGTCCTCTCGCAGTATAGACCTTACGCTCTGGTAAGGCATATCGGCACAGGTGAACACTGGGATTTTGTGGGCCGTTCCCGTAACATACGGATGCTTCCTCCGTATCGTGGCTTCAAGGCATCTGACTGGTACAAAGGAACCGCAGATGCGGTATACCAGAATATTTCGTATATCGAGGGCTTCAAACCGCAGTACGTTTTGATCGCATCTGCAGACCACATCTACCGCATGGATTACCGCCCTTTCATTAAATTCCACATTGAAAACAACGCGGATGCGACTATATCATTCACGCGGAGGAAGAGCCGATCCTCGCGATTCGGCTACGGCGTTATCGGTCGGGGCGGTAGACTCCGGAATTACCAGGAGAAACCAAGTAAACCACCATCGGACTGGGTATCTATGACCCTCTATCTTTTCAATTGTGATTTTCTGATCGATGTTCTCAATAGGAACGCAAAGGAAGAATCCCACGAGTTCGGGCGAGATATCATTCCTAATATTATATCCACTGCCCGGGTGTTCGGGTACAAACACGAAGGCTATTGGGCATATGCTCGGACCGTGGATTCTTACTACAATACTAACATGGATATGATAAACAGCGGGACCACCCTGAAGGACTGGCAGATCAGGACCAATCTTCTGGAAAGATCTGCCCGCGCCGACCGGTTACCAGCATATATTAACGGAGATGTGGTTAACTCGGTCGTAAGCGAAGGATGCATTGTTGAAGGTAAGGTTAGAAATTCCATCCTATCGCCAGGGGTCATCGTGCAAGATAATGCCGAGGTCGTAGACTCAATTATTTTTCATGATACGGTCATTGGCAAGAATACGATGATGCAAAAAGTAATTTGTGATAAAGATTCCCGGATCGGCGAAGGCTGTTCGATCGGCGGTTTTGGTAAGCAAACAGTGTCCCGTGAATTTGGTGATCTTTTGCACTCCGGGATTATCTTGTTCGGGAGGAATACAGTGGTCCCGGACAAAACGAGAATAGGTGCAAATACTACAGTTTACTCGTCGGCGAGAATTAGTGCCAGATGCGTGGACCCGGGGAGTACGTTGCGATGAAGAAGGGTCTGATTGCGATGCTCCTTGCCGGGGGTATGGGTTCCCGGTTGAATATTCTAGTGAGCAAGCGGGCCAAACCCGCGCTACCCTTTGGTGCCATCTACAGGATCATAGATTTCACGCTGAGTAACATTGCTAACTCGCACATTGACGTTGTGGGAGTACTCACTCAATACAAACCTCTGTCACTCATGGAACATCTTGACGGAGGAACGCCGTGGGACCTGTTCGGCCGCACCAGGCTTGTCGAAATACTCCCGCCTAAAACAGGAGAGGCGAGCTCTGACTGGTACAAAGGCACGTCTGACGCAATATATCAGAACATCGGATTCATCAGCGACTTCGCGCCGGAAATGGTTCTTGTGGTGTCTGGTGATCACATATACTCAATGGATTACAATGATCTGATTGCTTTTCATCGGGACCAAAAGGCCCTTGCGACTGTGTGTCTTGTACGCGTACCGTCAAGGGATGTTCAGCATTTCGGTATTGCCGAAACCGATGACATGGGAAGAATCGTTTCCTGGGTCGAAAAACCAAGAAGTTCAAAATCCAATCTCGCCTCCATGGGCGTATACTTGTTCAATCGCGATGTATTGGTGAAGACGCTGAGCGGCGCCGCGCGGCGCCGTGGAACTGATTTTGCCAGGGACATTATTCCGGCGATGATGAAACAAAAACGTGTTTTCGGTTATATCTTCAACGGTTACTGGCGCGATGTCGGAACGATCCATTCATACTGGCAGGCAAACATGGATATGCTACAAAGTAGTTCTGGCCTCGACGTTAAGGAATGGGGCATAAAGACTAGCCTTGCGGCAAAGGGAGAGATTGGTGACCGCCCGTCGACATATATTGGGCGGACATCGCTGGTGAAGAATTCGCTCATCGCGCGGGGTTGTGTAATCGAAGGCGAAGTGAGGAACTCTGTAATTTCACCGGGGGTGATGGTGGGTAAGGGCGCCAAAATCATCGATTCGATAATTTTTCATGACACCGTAATCGGCGCTCGTTCCCTTGTGCAGCGTAGCATAATTGACAAGCAGGTGAGTGTAGGCAGTTCTGTTTGTATAGGTAGTGGCGAAGCGATTCCTAATAAGAAATTCTTAAAACATCTTTCAACCGGTATCTCGATCGTCGGTAAAGGAGCACATATTGCATCGGACATTAGTATAGGCACGAATTGTATAATAATGCCCGACAGACAGTTGAATACAGCACGCCACAAAGAGGTGAGTTCGGGTAGTACCGTTTAGTCGTTTGCTTCCCCCTTGACAACGTATTCATTTTGGTTATAATAAAATGCTTAAGACAAGCAAAATGATCTTTGAAAAATTACCCCGTAAGTATTTTCCAGGACATTGAGTCTTATATTCAAATTCCTTCTATATGGAGGGTTTGATCCTGGCTCAGGACTAACGCTGGCGGCGTGTCTTAGACATGCAAGTCGAACGGGTTGCTATTTTGTAGCAATACAGAATAGCGCTAGTGGCGAACGGGTGAGTAATGTAAAAGTAACCTACCTCAGAGTGGAGCATAACCCCGAGAAATCGGGGCTAATTCTCCATACAATCCTTGCACATAAGTGTTTGGATGAAAGGTCTCGGCCGCTCCGAGAGGGGCTTTTATCCTATCAGCTAGTTGGTGGAGTCAATGACCACCAAGGCTATGACGGGTAGGGGGTGTGAGAGCATGACCCCCCACATGGGAACTGAGACACGGTCCCAACTCCTACGGGAGGCAGCAGTCTAGAAATTTGGGCAATGGGCGCAAGCCTGACCCAGCGACGCCGCGTGAGGGATGACGTCCTTCGGGATGTAAACCTTTGTTGAGGGGGACGATGATGACGGTACCCCTCGAGGAAGCCTCGGCTAACTCCGTGCCAGCAGCCGCGGTAATACGGAGGAGGCAAGCGTTGTCCGGAATCACTGGGCGTAAAGGGTGTGTAGGTGTCCTGGTGGGTCAGATGTGAAATCCAACCGCTCAACGGTTGAATGGCATTTGAAACTATCAGGATAGAGGACACTAGGGGAGAGTGGAACTCGCGGTGTAGCGGTAGAATGCGTGGATATCGCGAGGAATGCCGATGGCGAAGGCGGCTCTCTAGGGTGTTCTTCGTATGAAGAGTTGTTCAGTTTATATCTTCGGATTAAGATTGAACGATCCTGACACTGAAACACGAAAGCTGGGGGAGCGAACGGGATTAGATACCCCGGTAGTCCCAGCCATAAACGATGTACACTTGGCATGTGCTAGCAATAGTGCGTGCCGTAGGTAACCTGTTAAGTGTACCGCCTGGGGAGTATGCTCGCAAGGGTGAAACTCAAAGGAATTGACGGGGACCCGCACAAGCGGTGGAGGATGTGGTTTAATTCGAGGCAACGCGAAGAACCTTACCTGGGCTTGACATGCTGGTAGTACGGAGCCGAAAGGCAAAGGATCTCACCTCTGGTGAGAAGTCAGCACAGGTGCTGCATGGCTGTCGTCAGCTCGTGCCGTGAGGTGTTAGGTTAAGTCCTGTAACGAGCGCAACCCCTGCTCTTAGTTGCCATTTTGTCTTCGGATGAAGGCACTCTAAGAGGACTGCCGCAGATAATGTGGAGGAAGGTGGGGATGATGTCAAGTCATCATGGTCTTTATACCCAGGGCTACACACGTCCTACAGTGCCTATTACAGCGGGAAGCTAAGCCGAAAGGTGGAGCAGATCCTTCAAAGATAGGCACGGTTCGGATTGAGGGCTGCAATTCGCCCTCATGAAGGCGGAATCGCTAGTAATCGCAGATCAGCACGCTGCGGTGAATACGTTCTCGGGTCTTGTACACACCGCCCGTCAAGCCATGGAAGTTCACAATACCTGAAGTCTCTCCTCGTGAGGGCCCAAGGTAGGGTGGATGACTGGGGCTAAGTCGTAACAAGGTAGCCGTACGGGAACGTGCGGCTGGATCACCTCCTTTCAAAGAGCAAATCAGGCTCAATGTCCTGGAAAGTCCTTACGGGGTTTTTTTATTTAAGATCATTTGTTGAGTGGGCGAGAGGATTGTGCTATTGACAATGATTCAATATTTAATATAATGATAAGCTATGGTTAAAATCAGACTAACAAGAATAGGCAGAAACAAAATACCCATTTATAGAGTTGTGGTAACTGACTCGAAAAAGGCAAGAGGTGGTGAGTACATAGAAAAGCTAGGCCATTACGATCCCCGCAAGAAAAAAATTGAACTCGACCGGGATCGCATCGAGTATTGGATCTCAAAAGGAGCTCAACCGACCAATACTGTGGCTAAGTTGATTGCAAAAGCAAAAGGAGGTTCATCATGAAGGATCTCATCGAATATGTGGTCAAAGCATTAGTTGACAATCCCGATAAAGTAATGGTGAAAGAAATTGCCGGCGAAAAAAGCATTATATATGAATTGAGAGTTGGCGAAGGTGACCTCGGTAAGGTGATCGGAAAAGAAGGCAGAACCGCGAAAGCCATCAGGACGATAATTACTGCGGCCGCAATGAAACAGGGAAAGCGCACGGTACTAGAGATAATCGAATAATGAATTCAGGACTCTCTTGCCTTTTTCTTCATCTATTTATTGCACTGGAAGTTTAGAAGTAAATAACAGTACATACCCCCATGAAGTTTGATATCGTTTCCATCTTTCCAGAATTTTTTGAAGGCCCATTATCTAGCGGTATGATGCGTGTTGCCAGAGAAAAGGGTATCATCAGCGTCAATACTGTGAACCCGCGTAACATGACTGCGGATGGTGTAGTCGATGATTATCAATTTGGCGGTGGTGCGGGCATGGTGTTCAAGCCAGAACCCTTGATCAGGACTATTGAGTCGATAATGACGAAAGAGTCTAAAATGATCAATCTCACTCCGAAGGGAAGTAGACTTACACAGAAAATGGTCAGTGAACTCGCCGGTTTTGAACACTTGATCCTCATCTGCGGTCGATATAAGGGCGTCGACGAACGCATCAACGATATCTTTGAGCCAATACAGATTTCAATTGGCGACTATATTCTCTCCGGTGGTGAGATCGCAGCACTCGCAATTGTCGAATCTGTGACCAGGTTGCTCCCCGGTGTTCTGGGCAATCAGGATTCGGCAGATTCTGATTCTTTTCACGATGATCTATTGGAGGCGCCAATATATACAAGGCCGCATGTTTTTAGGAAATGCAAGGTTCCGGAAGTGCTGAGGGGTGGTAACCACAAGCAAATTGCCGAGTGGCGTAGAAAAAAATCACTGGAGTCGACCCTTGAACGCAGGCCTGAGTTGCTTGCAAATTCCGTTTTTTCGAAAAAGGATTTTCAGATTCTGTTGGAGGTACTGTATGGATAAATTGCCTGATATTAAGCCGGGTGATCTTGTTAAGGTTTATACGAAAATCATTGAAGGAGATAAAGAACGTCTGGCGCCATTTCAGGGTGTCGTCATTAAAATTAAGGGTAGTGATATCGCCAAGACCTTCACGGTTCGGAAGGTTTCTGCCGGTGTTGGGATAGAAAGAATCTTCCCGGTTCACTCGCCGATGATTGCCCGAGTTGAAATAAAGAAAAAGGGTAAGGTGCGAAGGGCCAAACTGACGTATCTACGGCAGCGTAAGGGGAAGAGGATGAAGATAAAAGAGGCGGCAGTTCAGATTGAAGCAAAGCCTGAAGAGGTGATTGAGGAAACATCACGTCCTTCCGAAGCTGAGGAAGCAGCCGGTGAAAGCGCTACCGGACCTGAAACTGTGGAAAAAGTATAGCCTTGTTGCCGGCGTAGATGAATCAGGGAGGGGTCCTCTCGCCGGTCCTGTAGTCGCAGCGGCCGTGATCTTGCCCAGAGATTACGTCCATCCTGAGATCGATGATTCAAAAAAACTAACGCCGTCCAAACGCAGGGAACTTTACTCGACGATCACTGAGAGGGCGATCGCTTATTCATTTGGCATCGTCGATGCTGCTACGATCGACACCATCAATATCCTCGAAGCCACCAAAAAAGCCATGCGCAACGCGCTTGCTCAGTTGAATCCAATGCCGCAGTACGTTTTGATCGATGGTCTGGGTATCGGTGAACTCAACTTCAAGTATGATGCAATAATAAAAGGCGATTCGCTGAGCGTTTCCATCGCCGCCGCGTCGATTCTGGCAAAAGTATATCGTGATGGGATAATGTGTGAATATCACGAATCATACCCGCAGTATCATTTTAACAAGCACAAAGGATACCCCACAAAACTGCATCGTGACTGCATTCAGAAGTATGGTTCATGTCCGATTCATCGTAAATCTTTTCAATTGCTATGAAACATAATACGACTGCACTCGGGATATTGGGAGAGAAACTTGCGCGTGAGCACTTAAGGAAGAAGCGCTACAACATTGTTGATCACAATTTCCGCTGTCCTCAGGGCGAGATCGATTTGATCGTACGTAAAAACAAAGCATTTCGTTTCATCGAAGTCAAGTTCAGGCGTACCATGGATTACGGGCTGCCGGAAGAATCAGTGGTAAGACGGCAGCAGCAGAGGATTAGAAAGGCGGCTATTGTCTGGCTTCGCAGACGCCATCTTCCGATGAATAGCGAAATGCACTTTGACGTCCTTGCAATAAGCGAGCTGAGAGGCGAGCAAAAATATGAGTATATAGAAGATGCATTCTGACTAAATCACAAATAAACTCTAAGCACGAAATACTAAATCCTAAACAAATTCAAATTTCCAAAATTCAAAACAGACAACCGTGAGCATAGTTATATGTTATTTGTTGTGGCTGCCAGTATTGTCGCAAGGTTTGGTCGTTGGTTACAGACCGTTCAAGCTACAACCAAGTACCATACGGGCTGCCATACCCAATAACCATGAACAAGGTTGTGGATTTGATAATTGATACGTTTTCGAAGGATGGTTTCGGCTTTAGATCGTGTTCTTCGCGATAATTTCTTTGTCCTCATCCGGCGTGCTACATATTACATTGAGCATTTGCGCATCGCGGAAATAGCGTTCGGCTGGATAATCTTTCATATAACCATAACCGCCATATACTTGTATCGCGTTCGTTGTTACGGCGGTCGCAGACCGTCCTGCCAGGAGCTTGGCAATGGCCGCAGCAGTAGCATATTCTTCACCGCGGTCGACGCGCAGAGCTGCTTCGTACACGAGATGGCGTGCCGCTTCTATACTTACCATCATGTCGGCGATTAGCTCACGAACCATGCCGAAGCTGACTATAGGCTGGCCGAATTGTACGCGTTCCTTTGCGTATTTTATCGCGGCCTCGGCAGCACCTTGTGCTATGCCAAGGGAGATGGCCGCCAGCAAGATGCGGGCATAGGAATTCATGTTGTCAATTATCATCTGTCCCTGGTTTTCTTCTCCAATGATGTTCGCTTGGAGAGGTTGTACTTTCTCGAATGAGTATTCGCCAATTCCCGCGGATCTTAACCCGACCGTTTTGCTCGTCTTGGTGAATTTGCGGCCGTGAGTGTCGGTATCAATAACATAGAGATTCAACCCATTCGGCCCGGTTAAGGGTACTGCCGCGACAATGGGACCGTTTGCTGCAGCATTGAGGACGAAGGGATTTTTTCCATCCAAACATGGTCCGTTCAATGATCCACCGTGTTCCAGCTCTGCTGTTTTTAGCAGTGCATAACCGCCGATAGTCTCTCCACTTGCAGCTTTTGGTAGATATCTCTTTTTCATTTCCTCACTGCCGAATTTCAGGATCGGGTAGGCGAAGAATGCATTGTGGACTGCGATGACAAATGCAGTTGATGCACATACTTTGCTGATTTCTTCCAGCACTACAGTGAAGCCGATCGTGTCAAGAGCGGCTCCTCCATGGCTTTCGGGAATGATCGCACCGACAATGCCCATTTCGGCAAGCCTCTTGATATTGTCTGTGGGCAAACTACACGATTTCTCGATCTCGTCGACCTTTTCAGCAAGTACCTGCTGGGCGAATTTCTTTAACTCGTTCTGCAATAAAGTGCATTCCTGGCTTAGCTTCATTTGGCTCCTTTCCTCGCAATTTGCACAGAGAGGGTCGAAAGAAGGCTTGTTAAAAAAACATTTTTCGCCATCTTAAACCTTTCCTGCCCTCTTCTTGGTTCCCATCTCCCTTGCGAGTTCAATTGCGATCTGAGCACGTTGTATCTGGTTTGTTCCTTCGTAGATCTGGGTGATCTTTGCATCGCGGAGCATCTTTTCAACTCTGTATTCGGTGAGTAGACCATGAGGCCCAAGCAGTTCTATTGCTTGGTTTGTGATCTTGACTGCAATATCTGCCGGATATAATTTTGCGAACGAGGCTTCCTTGGTGAAATTCTTGCCTCCGGCGTCGATCATACGCGCGGTTGCATATATAAGGGCACGTGCCGCTTCCACTTCAGTCGCCATGTCTGCGATAACCCTCTGGATGTACTGATTATTCAATAGATTCTTCTGGTGTAGGAACTCTAATGCTACTTCATAGGCACCCTGAGCAATCCCGAGGGCGATGGCACCAACACCCGGCCTCGCGCGGTCGAAATTACGCATGGTATAGATGAATCCCATGCCCTCTTTCCCCAGCAGATTTTCTGCAGGTATGCAGCAATCCTCAAAAACGAGCTCGGTGGTCGTCGAAGCGCGTATGCCCAATTTGTTCTCTTCTTTGCCAAAAGAAAAGCCCGGGGTATTCTTCTCGACAATGAAGGCCGATATGCCCCTGGCTCCCCTCGATTTGTCGGTCGACGCCAATATTACATACACATCAGAAAGGCTGCCGCTCGAGATGAACTGTTTAACGCCGTTCAGAATGTAATGACCGTTCTCCTTACGTGCGGTCGTCTGCACGTTAGCAACGTCACTTCCTGCTTGTGCTTCCGTGAGACCGAATGCACAGAGCAATTCGCCAACCGCGATTTTGGGCAGATACTTCTTCTTCTGCTCCTCGCTTGCGAAAAGAACTATCGGGCCGGACCCAAGTGCGTTAACCGCGTAGGCCGTTGCCACGCCAGCACATATCCTGGAAACTTCCTCGCATGCGATACACATGTCCATGATTTTCGCACCTGTACCGCCGTACTCAGTGGGTATGAAGATCTTCAGCAACCCTCGCCTGCCCATTTCTTTCACGATTTCCATTGGGAATTCAGCTTTCTCGTCGAATTCGCAATGGACGGGTTCTACAAGATTTTCTGCGACGGCGCGTGCCTTTTCCTTGAGTGTTTTTTCCTCATCACTTAAGAAATAATCCATCGAACCACCCCCTTGAACGGATAGTCTATCGTTGAACGGTTACGATGCCCGTATCGTTAATCGTTTTACGGTTGTCGTTCTGTGCCAGAAGATTCAACCTTTTGATCACAACAATTTCGTAACTCCTGGTCATGCAACGATGATAACCAGTTTAACCTCCTTTTTAGGTCCTGTCAAGGGAAACTGAAAGACTGGTTGTGGTTGTTTGTTGCTGCCTGTATTGTTTGGTTCGTTAATCTCGCTTATTCCGTTAATTTCGTTAGTTCCGTTGGAACGGCATTTCGAAATGATTTCGTAGCCGTATTTCTTCCCGTTGTATGATGCCAGAGCTCAATCATACTGCGTTGGTCGGTTGCGAAATGCGATACGTTTTCGAAGGACGGTTTCGATGATCGACACCGTTGTCCGTTTCGCCTTTCGAAACCGTCAACCGAATGACGATTCGTCGCAAGGTTTGGTTTTTTGTTACAAACCGTTCAACCAACAACCAAAGACCATACGCGCTGCTAAGACCAGTAACCAAAAACCAGTATTCAAGTCATACAGCTATTGACAACCTGGGTGATATGATTATCATTACCAATGCTTTTAATCTTATTGGTTCTCACGAACCAGGTTGAATTAAAAGCGTTCGACACACCAAACGATGATGGTTCTAGTATTACGCTGAATTGGCAAGCAGATACTTTATTCAATAGTTATTTCATCTTCAAGTCCCTGAACCCCGATGGCGATTTTGAAAAAGTCTGTGAGATTACTGACCGTACGACATACGTTGACACCAATGTAGCCGGCGGGCAGGAATACTATTACCAGATTGAAGCGTACGGCATGGACCTTACGGAATCATCGAGGGTCGTAGGGCCGGTTAAAGCAATTCCGCACATATTCAACACCGCTCGGATCAATATTGCGGTGTTTATTGTTATTCTGTTTTTTGCAGTGATATATTACATTACACGAGCACGCCGTGGCGAGAAGTTATTTATAAGGAAGATTCCCGGCATAGCCGCCATCGAAGAAGCGATCGGTCGCGCCACGGAAATGGGAAAACCTGTGCTCTATGTTCCGGGCATCATGGATATTGATGAACCGGAGACAATTGCGTCGATGAGCATTCTTGGCCGTGTGGCTGAAAAGACCGCCGAGTACGGTACGCCGCTCTATGTACCAACCAGCAAAGCGATGGTGATGAGCATGGCTCAGCAGGTGGTAAAGGAGGCGGCGATACGTGCCGGCAGACCGGATTGGTTCAATATTGATAATGTCCGTTATTTGACCGATGACCAGTTTGGCTATGTATCTGCCGTGGATGGTATAATGGTAAGAGAAAAACCGGCGACGAATTTTTATCTCGGGAAATTCTATGCGGAATCACTCATTCTTGCCGAAACAGGATTTTCGACTGGAGCGATACAGATCGCGGGCACCGCTTTGCCTGATCAGCTGCCTTTTTTCGTCGCGGCATGTGACTACACGCTCATTGGAGAAGAATTGTATGCGGCGAGTGCCTATCTGTCGCAGGAACCGGTCCAGTTGGGATCTCTCAAAGGGCAGGATATTGGCAAACTGATCTTCATCATCGTGATCGTATTAGGTGTTCTTGATCGACTTGTAGGGCTTGATATTTTATACAATCTATTCAGCACGGTGCAACAATGAAGCAGACGATACCACTGATCATTGTCTTTGGATTCGGGTTTTTTGTTATCATAGCGTTTTTCATACCGCTGAGTGCATTTCAGGACGCTTCCCAGACCTTTGAAACGTGGTATACCGGCGTAATTGCATTCTTTGTTTTCATCGGTATTTTCAACATCGTAAAAGTGAATGCGAGCAAGATACAGCGAAGATTGAGCGACTGGCAATACAGCATCATACTACTCATTTTCCTGGCGTTGATGATGGCCGCGGGTTTCATCGGTGGGCCTAACGGGGGAGTCTTCAACTACCTATTCGAGCATATGCAGATTCCGCTGGGGGCAACAATGTTTTCTCTTCTTGCTTTTTTTGTCGCCTCGGCAGCTTTCCGCGCATTCCGGGCACGGACACCTGAGGCTACATTGCTGTTGATAGCGGCAGTGATCGTGATGATTGGTCGCGTACCTATCGGTTACTATATCTGGCGAGGATTTCCGGATGTGGTTGAATGGATGATGAATGTACCGAATACCGCGGCGAAACGAGGAATACTCTTCGGCGCGGACCTGGGATTGATATCGATGGCGCTGAGAGTATTGCTTGGTATCGAACGCAGTTACATGGGTGGGGGTCGTGAGTAAAGATAGTCAAGGGTATCGAAACCTCAGGATACAATATGAAATTTCTTGAGCGATTAGAGAATCTGGACCGGCGTATTCTCTTCTTGTTAGTCGGGTTGGCCGTGATCATACCATTGATCTTCCCGCTTGGATTGCCGGTTGATATTACGAGACCGGTGAAAAGTGTTTTTGACCGGGTCGAAGAATTGCCGGAAGGAGCGATCGTCGTCGTGTCTTGCGATTATGATCCGGGCAGCGAGGCCGAGTTAACGCCTGCCACCGCGGCGTTTGTAGAGCATTGTTTTCGGCGAAATTTGCGCGTCTATATGATGGGTTTGTGGCCAGCCGGTCCCGAACTCGGTAATCTGTCCCTGGAGAGTATCGCACCCCGGTACGGAAAGGAATACGGGGTGGACTATATCAATATCGGCTATCGTCCGGGGGGTCCGGTGATGTTGGTAAGCCTGGGCCGAAACGTTGCAGATTTGGTTAGAGCGGACTACGCAGGTGTTCCGATCGATTCCTTCCCGCTTGGGCGTGCGCTTAAGTCTGCACGCGATATCGATCTCGTCATGACCCTTTCGGCGGGCGATCCGGGTGTGCTACACTGGATCATCTACTTCAGTGCACGTTACGGTACGCCGATTGCGACGGCAACGACTGCGATCATGGCGCCACAGCAGTATCCCTATCTCAGTTCTGGCCAACTAGTTGGGCTGTTGGGTGGATTGAAGGGTGCTGCCGAGTATGAAACTCTCATCGAGATGAAAGCTCGAGCGGTAGCAGGAATGGATTCGCAATCGATTGTGCACCTCCTTTTGGTTGTTTTCATCGTGATCGGTAATGTTATCTTGTTGTACCAAAAGAGAAGGATATAATGTCGACCGAGATCGGTGTCTGGATTGCCGCGTTGCTTACGCTGGCGATATATTCATTTCTCTACAAAGACAATCCTTTTTACAAGGTTGCTGAGAATATCTTTGTCGGTGTTTCGGCTGGATATTGGGCGGTTGTGCTGTGGTTCAACTACGCCTGGCCCAATCTTTTCGAACCATTGATCATGCGGGGCAATTTCATTTATCTCATACCGATCATTGTTGGCCTCATGATGTTTGCGCCGCTGATTCCTAAAGTAAGCTGGCTTATTCGCATTCCATTGACCTTCACCATGGGCGTGGCCATGGCACTAGTCATATTGCAGCGTATCCAGGGCGAAATCTTCCCTCAACTGCAGGCTACTTTTCTGCCGCTCATTGGAGTGAGCCCCATGCAGACAATTTCAAACCTTTTAATAATATTTGGTGTAATATCCACCCTCATTTATTTCTATTTTTCGAAGGCGCACAAAGGTGTTTTGGGTGTGTTTGCGAAGTTGGGCATATGGTTCATGATGGTTGCATTCGGTGCGTCGTTTGGCTACACGGTAATGGCCCGTATTTCATTGCTGATTGGTCGTGTCTATTTCTTACTCCATAACTGGCTGCAGCTGATTTAGGTATGACCTTTGAAATCAGTCTCAAAGAGTTCAAACTAACCGACGTTCTTCAATTTCTTTTTTTCACACAGAAAACCGGAGTGGTGCACGTTAGCGGTGAAACCTCTGGCGAAATATACTTTGCCAACGGGATCGTCGTGCATGCTGCGGAGGAAGCATGCGAGGGTATTGACGCTTTATTCAACATGTCCATGGTAACATCAGGGACTGCGACCTTCGAACCTCATGTGAGTGCTCCAAAAAAGACTGTTTCTGAGGATGCAGGGAAATTAGTTGATACGGTGGAAAAAAGACGTGTGGAGCTCCAGACCATAAAGAAGAGCATGCCACCTCTTGAATCTGTCTGGGCGAAGGCCGCGAAGGAACCGGAATCAGCTGTTGCCTTAAGGAGGACCGACTGGCAGGTTCTGGCCAAGATCGATGGCAAGAGGAAGCTGTCTGGAGTTATTGCAGAATCGAAACTGGGTGGGTATGAGGCAATGAAGACTGTAGTATGGCTCAAAGATCAGGGGTTGATCTACGAACCCGAGCAGGCAGCGCGCACGATGTCCGTGATGACGAGCTATCTGAATTCCTTTATGGCTGATTTCAGCAGGAACGGCTTGATCTGGTTCAAGCGCTGGAGCGCAAACAAGGAAGATAACAAGCGCATAGCGCGCGCAGTGAGCATTGATGAAGAAACAATGGAAACGAAGGTTGTGGCCGAATTGAATGCCAGCGACATTGACTATTTCATCAAGAGCTTTGAGGAGATTGTCAGTTCGGAAGGTCCGAAGATATATGGTAAGTTGCTTTTCAGGAAGAAGTTCGATGACTTCAAAACGAAGCTCGAGCGCGAGACATAACTTATGGATGTTCTTGATAATATGGCCGGCGTAATTGGTTATGTTGCAGTGCGAGCCGATGATGGCAAGATCGAAGAGGTCAAGGGATCATCGGCTAATGCTCTATCTGATCTGACAGCGTATTTTTCCTCGGCCGGCGAGGCGATCAGGAATAACTTCGGGATGGGTGCACTTGATTATATATCGCTTGTGTATGGAAACAACCGCCTCGTGATAATACCCTACAAGGATAAATATCTTGGGATCGAGACCGAGCGCGAACATGATCCACAAATACTCGTGAAACAATTGAGCGGGCTTGTGTTCATCAAAAAACCCGCCGTTGAAGTGCCCAGGGCACTCGATTCTAAGATGCGTCAGATAAATCTACTGATAAAAGAGTTCGGCGGAACTTCTGATAGTAATCACTGGATTGAGTTGTTGAACCAGAGCCTGGGAGTATTGGGAAGAGATATTGCGCCGTTCATGGGAGTCGTGGAGGGCAGCCTTGTTTTTAAAGAAAACCCGCCGCCGGAAAATGAAGATGATTTCTCTCAGGCATTGCGTTCGGTTGTTGATTTTCTGGTCAAAAAGGCAGTCGAGGAAATGGGTTCATCACATGCGCGCGCCAGGGTGCAGACCGTGATCGAGCGGATGAGGTGACGATGGACAAGAATACATTGAACAACGCAGTGTCTCAAGGCTTGCCAATGCCTTTTGCGGCTTCGATTTCCGGTGAGACATTCGTTGCTGATGCGGCTGTTGTCTATCAGGAACAGATTGCACAGATGGCGATGGTGATTTTCGAAACGATGAATGCACTCGGTGAAGTGAAGATCGAGAAAATCGAGATAAAAGGGGACAAGAAGGGTATCGTCATGAAGCTCGAAGAAGATGGTATGTTGGGAACGATCATCGAACCTGCTGAAGGTATCACACGTCCAGAAATCTGGAAACTCTTGCAGGAAATAAGCGCGAAGTCGGTAATGACGCCTGCCGAGAGGCGAGCCGCGCTCGTCGATCCAGGTGTACTCGAGAAAATCAAGGGTATTCTTGGAGAATATGTCGGTGATTTCACAGAAAGGATCTTTCAGAACCAGTTGAAGAATCAGAACATAAAAATAGACGAATTGCATGCCGAAGATGTTCGCCGTGTGATCCTTGCTTTGAGCAAGGCAACGAGCATGATTGTTGGCCGTTCAAAGGGTCGTGAGTTATCAAAACGGCTAACTGAGTTGGTGAAGTGATTGGAGTTTGGTATGGTAATACTTCAATTAAAGGAGGTTAGATGTCGACACTCCTCGTGACCGCGCCGTTTGGCATAGAACCAGCACGCTATCAAATGCTTGCGGTGATCCCGAATTACCTGCTCATTTTGGGTGCGGTTGTCCTTTGGTTCGCTTTTGTGTTGCTGGGTATAATCGCGCGCCGCTACGAAATTGTGCTCGGAGAAAGAACCGACTGGCAGTTCATGATCGGCGCGCCGACAGGGATACTCGCTTTTGCGATCCTCCAGTTTATCTACTGCGGAATCGGCGGGAACATTATGTTGCCCAAAGGTGGGATTAACTACGGTGCATATCTGTTATTTTTGGTTTCCGGCAGTCTGTCATTATTCGCCAATTACAGATTTTACTGCGTGACGAAAGGGAGGTAGGGTCATGAAAGCTGATCTGCCGGCGGAGTTGATCTTCATATGCGCGATCATTCTGACAGTCGTAGCCCTGTTTTTGTATGGAATGATTATCAGACGCCTTCTGACGCTTATCAGGGCCAAGTATATCTGGATATTTCCGGTGCTCGGGGGTGTCTTGCTCCTGGTTCTTGCCGCGGTCCATATCTATCGGGTGCTTTTCTATTTTCCAATGCTGGGGACTGCTGGTCCAGGGGATTTGTTCGACCTCATAATAGGTTCGTTGAGTCTTGCCCGTGTCGAAAGTTACTTGCTTCTGGGCGCTGGCATTCTTGCGCTCATAGGAGGTGTCTCATATTACCTTACGAGTTCACGATGATGCTGTTGAAAAGGCGATTGTTCGAGGTCTTTGTGCTTGACAATCGATTCAATATTTAATATAATTTGCAGGTTTGACGTTGGTGATTCAACCGAGTACGGTATATCACTAACCCCAAAAGAAAGGAGGAAAAACATGATAAGGGAGTTTCAATTGGGATCAGAAGGTGGTGGTGGATTTGTGATGTGGTTCTTAGTGATCTGTGCTGTTCTGGGAGTTGCGATTATAATAGAGCGGCTGTATAGTCTCTTCATCAAAGCCCGTCTGAACCCAGGAAGTTTCTTGGAGAAGTTGACCTCGACGGTCGATTCACAAGGTATTGAAGCGGGCAAGGCATTATGCGATCAAACCGCATCTCCGGTTGCCAAGATCCTTAAATCGATCCTGGAGAAGGCGAACCTGGGCAAAGATGCGATGGAAGAAATGGTAACGCGCAGTGCCGCGATCGAATTGTCATTCCTGGACCGGGGCATGGCACTGCTCGCGGGTCTGACAACCGTTTCGCCATTCTTGGGATTCTTAGGAACGGTGATGGGTATGATCACGGCTTTTGCCGCGATTGCATTGGCTGGTGAAGTCGAGCCGACAGTTGTTGCCAGTGGTATTTCAACCGCACTTATTACTACAAAGTGGGGTTTGATCATTGCGACACCGCTTGCGATAATTCATATTTTATTCTCCGGTAAGGTCGACGGATACGCCCGTGACATGGAGGAAGCTGCAAGTGGATTGATCGATTATATTATCGAACAGTATCAACCGAGGAAAAAATAATGATACTACGGGAAAAGAAGGTTGCACGTGCCGGGATCCCGACCGCATCGATGGGTGATGTAGCCTTCCTGATATTGATATTCTTCTTGACCTCGACGGTTTTCACCAAAGATAAGGGTTTGAAAATGCTGCTGCCCGAGAGAACGGAGGAGCAGGAACAAGTCAAGGTGAAACCCGAGAACATTGTTACGGTAGCGATCAACCCTGCTGGCGAAGTAAAAATAAAAACTGTTGATCTGGATAGAATACTGGTACTTGAGGAATACGGTGAGATCAAGAGCATCGTCGAAGAACGACTGCTGGCAAGGGATACTTTGCTGGTGGTTTCGTTGCGTCCCAGCAAGGATGCCCCTTACGATAACATGATACAGGCGCTGGACCAGATCAAACTCGCCAAGACAACTTCGTCCGATGGCCGGGAATTGAGGGTGACTAAGATAAGTCTAATCCCAACAAGTGAGGAACAATGAGAAAGAGTATCATTCGAAGACATCGGGAACGAGGTGAGATCCCCACCGCATCCACGGCTGATATTGCGTTTCTTCTTATCTTGTTTTTCATGGTGACCACAGTCTTTCGCGCGACTAAGCTGAACCTTAGAATAACGATACCCGAAGCCAGATCAACCGAGCGGATCTTGATGCGCAGGAATGTTTCATACATCTGGGTTGATGTTGACCGGAAAATATATCTGGATGATAATGTGATAGCGGCCGAGATGATTGCCGGGAAAATGGCACAGAAGGTCTGGGATAATCCTGAGCTCATTACTGTTATGAAAGTTGACAAGACGGCGACTTACGGCGTAGTGGATAATATCCTCGATCAGCTGAAAGAGGCAAAGGCATTCAGGATTACGTTTGCCACCGAACAGAGGAGCTGACCATGCGCGATCATAAAATTATGTATGGTGTGTACCTGAGAGCGGGTCTTCTCTCCAGTCTGATCCTGTTCATACTGGCTTTTCTCTTCGTTCCGTATGCTGAACCTGAGGCCTACAAACTGAAGCGGGAGATCGTGACGATGGTTGAGGAGATCTCAGCTCAGATGGAAAAGTACGAGGAGCCGCCTCCACTCGAACGCCCGAAGGTTGCAGTAGAGGCCGAGAGCGAGGTGGCAGAAGAAGCAGTGGAGACGATCGCCGATACCGAATTTGAGGAAGACCTTATCAGGACAATGCCGACAGGCCCGGAAATCGAGATTGTCCCCTATTATAAGGTTGAGGTGAAGCCGAAGCCCATATTCCAGCAGAAACCACGTTATCCTGACCTGGCGAGACGGGCCGGAATAGAGGGGCAGGCGGTTGTGAAGGCGTTAGTGGATATTGACGGTAGCGTCATGGATGTCCAGATACTGAAGTCAAGTGGCAACCAGATGCTGGATGAGGCAGCACTTGCCGCGGCGCGCAGGTGGAAATTCAGCCCCGCCAAACAACGCGACAAGTACGTGCGGGTTTACGTGTCAATACCGATAAACTTCCGCCTGGTAGAAGGAGGGTAGGCTTCCATATTCAATCTTGACAATTATCTGATACTTGCTATAATAATGTGCAAAGACGTAAGAATTGTGTAGATTTTGAGAAAATTGAAAGAGGAGGTGATGGCAAGAATAAAGAAAAGGTTTTGTATAGCAAAGCACTCAAGAACAAGATAAGATAAAGAACAAGATAAAAGAAAGGAGGAATGATGAAGAAGCGTCTTCTAGGCCTCTTAGTGGTTGCAGTAATGTGCCTGCTGACGTGTGGTAACGAGCCACCGGAAGATTTCTACGAAGGCACTCCTGAAGACGACGCGCAGATAGACGCTATCCTCGAAAGCGACTCATTCAGCATACTACTCAACACAACCGATGGTTTCGTTAATACATACATCCCTTTGAATATACCAAACGTTGCTTTCGTAGACCAGGATCGTATTTTCCGAGCCGATTCACCGATGGTCAAAGACCACATCGATAGCTGCAAACTTGCCTTTATCGACATGAATCGTTTGTACGATCGATGGTATACCAAGGACACTGCTTGCACGGTCTATCTGATAGACACTTTTATGGTTGAATCCTGGGGTCATGTCGATTTACGCCTCGTCGGACATTATGACAGCCTTTATATTGGTTCGACCGGTGATACGAACTGGGTGTTGAGGAATGTCGACACGATCATTACGGATACCCTATATGACATGGAGGAGATCCATGGTGATGGCCGGCGGTTGATCTTCCTGGAACCTCTGAGGTCAACAACCCCTGATATCGACCCCGAAACTGGTGATACAACCTATGCCATAATCGAACCGTTTGAATGGCAGCTCAAGCGTATTTCTTATGGTAGCTACTACTATCCGACGCGCGGGACAGATGCGCCGGCGGTCAACCGTGTTCTCATTGAGGTACCACCGTCCGTCGATACGATACTGGCTACGAATACTGATACGCTTTACACCGGCCATGTCATGAATCGTTTTAAGCACATCGATTCGTTGCTTAATTACAGCGGTGTAGATTCGGTGCTGGTCACGATCGAAGTCGATGATCCTGAAGTTGCAGGTGTTTGCGCGTACTACGCGGTATGCGCCGGTGATACGCCGACTCGAGTACAATTAGGCGCGGTTACTGCTGGCGCTCGCGGTTACTTGCATCTTAGCGGTCAAGATATCGTGAACCTCTACTTTGAGGTCGTATTCAGAGATTCTTACTACTACGTTAACCCTAATCAAGGATATTTTGCCACAGTCTGGCTTGTGCCAGTCATAAGAAATTAGGGGGTGCTTGATGAAAAAAATCTTACTCGCACTTATTATCGGGGTATTCCTTTTCGGTGCTGAATACGGCAGGATAAATGGTCGCGTTCTGGATGCTGAGACAGGAGAACCCCTGGTCGGAGCTGATGTTGTCATTGAGGGCACCGAGTTAGGTGCGGCGACCGATGCAGGAGGAGAGTTCGTCATACTCTATGTCCCTGCAGGAACTTACCGGGTCACATCGTCCTATATTAGTTACGACCCGTTCACCTTCACGAGTGTCGTCGTGAATGCCGACCAGACAACATTGCTCAATTTCCGCTTGCCTCCGACTGTGATCGAAGTCAAAGGTGTAACTGCCGTTGCCGAGCGCGAGGCAATCGTTAGAGACGCTGTTCACACGCGCCGTGCGGTTACATCTCAGGAAATGAGCCGGTTGCCCGTTACGACGATCAACCAGGTCATTGCTCTGCAAGCCGGCGTCGTCGATAGCAAGCGCGGAACCCATCTGCGCGGCGGACGCGACGGTGAGGTTACTTACTTCGTTGACGGTATTGTTACCAAGGTACCCAACACTAACTGGCAATCAGCGGTTATCAATCAGTCTGCCGTGGAGGAAGTCTCCGTGGTGAGTGGCGGATTCGACGCTGAGTACGGCGATGCGCTTTCGGGCGTTGTTAATATTGTCACGCGCGAAGGCGGTTCGAAGATATCGGGTGCTTTGAATTACCTTAGTGATGAGATGTTCGGCAGCTGGCAAGACCCGATCAATTACGGGTACAGCCAATACGATTTCTCGTTTGGCGGTCCGTTACCGGCATTTAACAGACTTCGCTATTTCTTCTCTGGTGAGTATATGCAGACCGAATCATACCATCAAGAAGGGTTGTTCAAACTCGATGCTCCGAGGCAGGATTACCGGGCGCAAGGTCGTTTGACGTACAATTTAGCCAATGCAAAAGGCAAATTGTCGTTCACCGGCTTCAATGAACGCAGGCAGTGGGTGATCTGGAGTAACGTTACCGGCACCGGCCAGTACGATCTCAAATACTTTGACAACCGGCCGATGAGTCGTATCAAGAACTGGATCCTTTCCTCGACGTTCAACTATATGGTCACGGCCCAGACCCTGGCATCGCTGAAAGTCGGTATGACTCACTTTGACCGCATGTACGGCAATCGTGATTATATCTGGGAAGAAGACAGCGGAAGACAATGGTATGATGATTACCGGTTCAAGGCGGAACGACTTGTTGATATGCTGCTTCATCCGGAAGATTATATTGATCCGGTGACCGGCGAACCAGTCACAATTCGTCAGGTGCTCATCGACAGTGTCATGGAGTACCACGAAGAGTACTACAATCGTGATGTCGAGGCACTGCGCCATAATCCTTACGGTGTTGAGGGTTTGTTCTACACGACCGGTGACTACCGTGTGTGGAGAGTATGGAACAACAACGACATCCAGGGAAGGTTCGACGTCACCCACTCGATTGGCAGGGTGCACGAGTTCAAAACCGGCGTAGATTATATCCGTTATGAGATGCAATACTACGATAACAATCTGCCGTGGGTTGCCAATCCCTTCTGGGATTACTATGACCGGACACCGTGGAAATTCGCCGCTTATGTACAGGACAAGATGGACTTTGAGGGACTTGTTGCGCGTGTTGGGTTGCGTTTTGATTATTTCGATCCCAAAGCGAGCACGTATGAGGCGCCCGAGGATTACCTGAACGACGAGCTGATCCGCTCTGAAGCTGAGTACAAGGTCTCGCCACGTCTCGGTTTCTCGCTACCGGTGACCGACCGTATGAAACTTCGTTTCAACTACGGACAGTATTTCCAGTTACCAGCGCTCGACAATCTATACGGATCGACTGATACGTCGGTGGTGAGGTTGCTCATTTCGCGCGGCAACGCGGTTGTCGGCAACATCTTGATCAAACCCGAGAAGACCGTGCTGTATGAATTGGGTATTGAGAACCAGTTCTCGGAAGAGGTTATTTTCGGTTTCACTGCGTACTTCAAGGATATCTATGACCTGAACCAGGTCCGTGAAGTCATTGCGGTGCCCTATTCCTATTACCAGTACATGAATGTCGACTACGGTAATGTTAAGGGCTTCGAGGTCAACTTGCAGAAACGCATGTCGAACATGTGGGCATTCGGCTTGAGCTACACCATGCAGTTTGCCAAAGGCACGGCTGCTGACGCATATGAATGGTACGAAGACCACTACTACTACAATATAGCGGTACCGGTTATTGATTACTGGCTTGACTTTGACGAACGACACACATTACACGCAAACTGGGATGTTGATCTACCGACGGATTTCTTCTTAATACCTCTCCAGAACTTCAACAGTTCGATCGTCTTCTCCTATCATTCAGGCCATCCGTATACCCCTCGTGATCTACGTGGAAACAAGCTTGGTGACGAAAATTCGGCAAGGATACCTGGGTACTTGAATGTCGACTGGAATCTCAGCCGCAGCTTCAAAATAGGTCCGGCGAATCTGGTGCTCAAGGGATTGATCTACAATCTGCTCAACACCGAGCAGATAATCGAAGTCCACGAAACCACGGGTGATCCTGTCTTGCATGGTGACCCGGAACCGTCACTCGATCAGTTCGGGTTCACGGCAATCTCGAGCACGCGCTACTCACCGCAATCCGATTTCAACCACGACGGTTTGGTCGATCCTCGCGAAGCGAAACAATCATACATCGATGCTCAGAACGATTACTACTATGATGCAAGGAATTTCATGCCTGGTTTCCGTGCGCGCGTTGGCGTCGGTCTACAGTTCTAACCGGGTTAACAATACTTAGGAGGCTATAATGAAAAGGATATTTGCGGTACTGCTCATTGCTGCCGTGTGTGCTTTCGCCGCTAAAGCGGTGTACACACCGACGCCTATGGGTCGTGAGTTCCAAATCCTGAGGCATAACGTCAACCAGGTAGAGTGCTGCGTGTCCAATTACGGTAAATTCGGACAGGATGAAACCGGCAACAACGCTGGATGTTGGTGGCCAACAGGTTCTGGTCATAACTACATCTATGGCGCTGGTAGCTGGTTTGGCACGGTTGATGTGAACGGTGATACACTGGTTACGATTGGCTACGGTCCGCATGGTGGTGAGGCAGAATATGCTCCGGGACGCATTGGCTGGTCAGTAAGCGATCCAAGGGCGATTATCTACATGATGCCAGCGACCTGGCCGCCGACCGTGGATCCTGAATTGCCAATGGCACCTACAGAATCCAAGTCCCATCAGGACTCGTGGTGCGTGTATAACGACGGTGATATTCAGTATCATATTGCCGGCGACACACGTCCTATCGGATTGGAGATCTATCAGACCGTATACGCGTGGAATCTTAGCACGACTCAGGATATCATATTCATTCGCTTTGAGTGCATGAATACTACAAGCGATACCTTGAGACGATGCTTTTTCGGGGTTTGCGCCGACAATGATATCGGTAATGAGGCAGGCACAACAGCCAACGATCGCATTTCTGGTATTGTTGGTCAGTGGTATGTAATAGACGGCGATTCGACCTGGATTGATGACCTGGGCTATCAGTGGCAGGAAGTTGAAGAAGCGGGCCAGCCGCCCTGGTTACCGGGCGCGATCGGTTATGACTACCTGCAGAGTCCCTGGGATATTGTGCCAGACGAGGACAAAGATGGTGACGGGATACTGGACCAGTACGAGATGGATAGCGCTTACTTCTA
The DNA here is from genome assembly GCA_029858255.1 of candidate division WOR-3 bacterium. Taxonomy (NCBI): domain Bacteria; kingdom Pseudomonadati; phylum Caldifarciminota; species Caldifarciminota bacterium. Next base: position 150,422 of record JAOUFJ010000001.1, read on the forward strand.
CAATGTTATCGGGGTTACCGATTCACTGTTTGATGCCGATCTTGATGGTACGCCTGATTTCCGTGATCCTTCGCAGATCCCGCAGATCGGTATGACCGCGTTCAAGCGCTTCACCCTCAACCTCGAACCGGGCCTCGACTACGAGCGCTACACAACGCTTGCCGGCTACAATTTCCGCACTGGCGTTTACGAACCATATGATACTGTTCCTCCGGACCCGGATGATCAGCGTTTTCTACAATGCAGTGGTCCATTCGACCTTGCTCCAGACGCGAGCGTGACCGTGCTGGTTGGTATCGTTTTCGCAGATTGGATTGGTATATGGGGCAGACCGGATTCAGCACTGGTTGAGGTGGACGGGACGGCCCAGTTCATTTTTGACCAGAACTGGCTATTGCCCGGACCTCCTCCACCACCAACACTCACGATGCTGCCGGGCGATGCTCGTATTACCCTTGTATGGGATAATGCAGCAGAGGTAGCTGTGGACCCGTACTATGACGTTGTTGGCAACCCGTTATCAGCTCTGTACGATCCCTTCTACCGCGAGGTTGATTTTGAGGGTTATCGGATATGGAAGAGCACGACGGGTCAGACTGGTGATTGGGAATTACTTGCCACCTTCGATCTCGCCAATGATATTGTCTTCACTGATACGGCGTTCGATCCCGAGCCTCTGGAATTGGCAAACACCGGCGTTTCGCACATCTATATCGATGAAGAAGTACGCAATGGGTTTGTTTATTATTATGCGGTGACTTCATTCGATTACAACAGGGTCCGAGAAGCGTATGACTCGGTTTATGCGGTTGATTCCACTGCTTGGTATATACTGGATACCCTGGGCAACCCGATCGATACGATGTGGGTTTACGAGTATGATTCGGTTGAGGTGTACGGGCCGCGTCCGATCTGGTTTGAGAGTGGTCTGGGCGGTGACAGTGTTCGCGCGCGTCGTGATCCGGCCAACTATGTGCCGCCGTCCGATCCGATGGTCGAGTTGGTTTCGGGTAATGACCAGCTAACTGAACTGGTTGATGCGTCGGTTGCTTACCCTCAGGAGATTGATCCGAACTATCCACTCTACATCGAGTTTGCTGCACCGGAGCCGACCGTTGTTTATTTCATAGATCAATCCGGTGATTCTATCCCGTATACGGGTGCGCGATATACTGCGTATCTGCAAGACGACAACGGTACCCTTGAAACTTACGTCTACGACAGAAGGATCGGTATACCTTATGTGCCGCTTGAGATAGTGCCGCCGGTGAACGGTATGTTCATCAATCCGGACATCGGAACGCCTGAACTGCCGGCGACGTTTGTGGTCTATGATAGTATTGAGATCGTGAGCGGTACTTATCCGGCAAACCTTCTGGTCGCGAACGTTCCTGTGCCGCTGCCGTATGCGGAGACGGTTGCTGACAGCGCTGACATGAACGGTATGTGGGCCTGGCGCGGTAATTCGTATCAAGTCGTCTGGAGTCCCAAGAATCCGGGAAGTCCGGTAAATACGGTTGAGATAACGGATCTGGTGACTGGTGAAGTCATTCCGTACAAACAGTTTCAGAATACACCGAGTACAGTAGACCTGGCAGACGGCTGGTGCTTTACCTGGCACACGCCGAGCACGGCATGGAGCAAAGCCTCGCATGATACGGTACAGGCCAATCCCGCGGCATTCCCCGTATCGGAGAGAACACGTTATCTCTATGTCAACGGCGGAATGATCGGTTTGCGCAGTAATTCTTATATGTATGATACGATCTTGCCAGAAGATGGCGAGACCTGGATTCTGAGCGCGAATCGAGATTACCTGCCGCCATCAGTCCTTGGCAAGGTTCGGATCACGGCCACACCGGGTGTTTTCACTGATACTGCGATGACCTTGAACGTCAAGGTCGTGCCGAATCCGTATGTCATTTCGAATGAGTGGCAGACGCGATTTGTGCAGCGGCGCGTGAAGTTCATCAATTTGCCCAACCGGTGCACGGTCCGTATCTTCAATCTCAATGGCGAACTTGTCAGAACACTATTGCATCAGGAGACTTCGGCGACCGGAGTCGGCAATAATCTTGGCGGTGATGAATGGTGGGATGTGTTGAGTGAAAATCGTCAACTTGTTGCGAGCGGTGTCTATATCTTCCACATTGAATCTGACGTAGGTGAACAAGTCGGCAAGTTTGTGATTGTCCGATAAGGAGGATGTGATGAGAACGATGAAATACATACCCTTATTACTAATCATATTCGTGCTGCCCCTTCACGCTGATTTTGCCAAATTGGGTACCTCAGGTGCGCAGTTCTTGAAGATCAGCGTAGGGCGGGGATCAGCCATGGGCGAAGCATTCGTCGCGATTTCAGATGATGCCTCGGCAACATTCTGGAACCCCTCCGGACTTGCCACCGTCACTAGCCGCGAAATCAGCTTCTATCATAACGAGTGGATTGCAGACGTCCGTCACGAATATCTGACCGCGGCGTTTCCGCTGGGTGGTTTCGGGACGATGGGTGTTAGCGTCACGGCATTGACGATGGGTGAGATGGAGATCCTGACGATTGATGACCCGAATACATCAATACGCGAGGATACCGGAACAGGCAATTACTTCAATGCCTCTGATATGGCGGTCGGGTTTTCATTTGGCCGCATGTTCACCGACCGTCTCGCTGCCGGGTTGACATTAAAAGCGGTTCAGGAGCAGATCTGGAACATGACCGCGACCGGTGTGGCAATGGATTTTGGCATCCATTACAATACCGGGATCAGGGGGTTGCGTCTCGCCGCGGCGATGAACAATTTCGGTACTGACATCGCCTTCTCGGGACGGGATCTTGAGTTCGCTGCCAACCCTTATCCTGAATCGCCTGTGTTCTATGAATTGCTGCCAGCAGGGCTGAGAGCGACGCCATATCCGTTGCCGCTCATGTTCCGTTTTGGTGTAGCCTTTGATCCCATCGCGAGTGAGAGTAACCGGTTGACGATTGCTCTTGACTTGAATCACCCAAATGATAACTATGAAACGATCAATCTGGGTTTAGAATACGGGTATCTCAATACCCTTTTCTTGCGCGCTGGATACAAGGCATACACAAACATGGATTACATGAGAGCAATGTCAGGTGGCGAGCCGGCATATGATACGGTCGAGAATGTTATAACCTATCCTGAGTGGGGTGACGATATTGGTACGATGCTTAATAACCTCACTGCCGGCGTTGGATTCCATCTCAGGACTGGTGCCACGCAATTCAAGATCGATTACGCTTACATGAATAAGGGAATCCTTAAGGCAACCCATCGTATTGGATTGACCATAGGATTCTAGTTTATCTGGTGTGTGCGGGCCTGACCAGGCCTGCACACACTTTTTGTGTTATTTGAAAGGAGGTGCTTGTCCGTAAACAAAATATTACGCACAAGAACATAATGTTAGAAAAGGAGGACGTAATGAAACGGTTAGGTATGTTGCTTTTGGCCGTTGTGGTGTTGGGCTGGGCTCTGCCCTACAACGTGGACCCGGTAGATCCGACAGTTGTTACAAGCAGGCCTCGCGTAAACAATTCAAACGATTATGATGGTGTCATAATCGACTCGGTTGGGAACATCCGTGCAGTGCTCGGAAGTCAAGGAAAGAGCATTGCTGTTTCCGGCGGTGGTGAGGCTATTGCGGTTCTCTATGGTGAACCGAGCGGTAACCCGAACAACTCAATGCTTGTCAAGGTCGCCTATTCGTTGAACGGCGGTTCATCGTGGACCACGTACGGACCATTCAGCGCTGCTGCACGCAGGGCATATAATGACATCGCGGCCACGCCTGATTTCGACGCGAATCCTGGTGAAATATTCTTCCTATTCCAGGAGAATACGCAGGGTTACACAGATGGACAGATCAATGTAATGATCGAAGAAAACCTGCCATCAGCGCCGTCATTCTCAGTGCCGATCGTGCCGACGAACGCTTCAGCTCCTACCATCTATCCATGGGAGCCAAGCATTGTTGTGGCGCCTGATGACCCAACAAACGTTGTTGTCACTGCCTGGAACTATCTGGCAAACGGTAACGAGTGGCAATATGTCTGGATCTCCAATGATGGCGGCTACTCGTGGACTGACAGCATTCCGGTGGATCACGTTTCTGCTGACGGGTCTTGCGCTGCTTTGACCGCAGGTCCGGGCGGCTGGTTGGGCATGACGACCCAGGAGTATTACACATTCAGCGGCTCCGATTCCACGATTTACCCATATTTCAGGGAATCGACTGACGGTGGTTACACCTGGACTGCAAAACAAGCGCTAACGGTGTACCCGGCCAATGTAGCGTCTCAGTACTGGTGGCACGAGATGGATATAGTGTATTTCGATGGTGATATATGGATGATACACAATGACATCGGTACTGGCGGTACGGGCGGACCTCACGTCGCAAAAGGGACCGGTTCACCGGGCAGCTGGACCTGGACATTGTGGAGCCAGGATGTTGTGGGCGCCGATTCATTCTGGGTTGCCGATACCCTGTTCTATGCGGCACCGAGCCAGTATCCGACGATATCTGTTGATCCAGTATCGGGTGCGGTGGCGGCTGTCTGCAAGTACAACTACTATATTGGCGACAACGTCACGTGGGCGATCTATAATGGAGCCCATCTTGGTTGCATGTGGACAATGGACGGCGGTAGCAACTGGAAAGTTTCTCAGCCGCTCTCCACTGCCAATACGGGCACCATCATCTGGGAAGACTGGAATGCGACCGAGGCTGCCGATCTCCTCGTGCCAAATGGCGCGCATCCTTATATCCATGCAGTATGGGTTCATGAGGATCCAGCCACCGAAGCGGGCGAGTTGTATCACGAGACGGCCCCTCTCGGTGAATTCCCGTGGGGCGTTGATGAGGTCAGCACTGGTCTGGTCAGCGTCTACAGGTTCTCAGTGACGCCGTCGGTAACTTCGGGTATCTGTCGTGCTGCGTTCAGTATGCCGGCTTCCGGCAACGTGGCGCTGAAGGTGTTCGATGTGAGCGGGCGACTTGTTGAGAGCGTGTTCAGCGGCAGGGCTGCTGGTGAACAGGAGTTCAACATCAATACCTCGCAGCTGGCCAATGGTGCATACTTTGTCGTGCTCGAAACCGAGCAGGGCAATGTTGCTCAGAAGGTCATCACGCTGCACTAATCTGAATAAGTGCGAAAAAGGGGAGACGTCATGTCTCCCCTTTTTTGTTGCACGGTTCTGTCAATCAATGATGCCGAGCCACGGCCCGATGATAAATTGAAACCGGCCGATCAATAGGCTTACGCGGGCCATCACCGTGTAACCAAATGCCGCGCCGAATCCGATCATGATGAATATTATCCCAATCCGTGAAGTGACGCCGAGCACCCCCTTGTGTTCTTTCGAGAAATAGAAATAGGAGAGGGTGCAGACGACGCCGATGAAAAGGATTGCCTGCCAGATAATTCCGGTTGAGCCTGCGTTCCAGGCGCCGAAATTCTGCTGCGTGAGGATCGTTCCCTGTATTTGCCTTATGATGTCAGCCTGTACTGTGGCCGGGATAACCAACCCAGTGTAGTAACCGATGGTAATTGCGATCGGGATGCGTACAAGCCATGAAACCCTTGGAATGAAACGCATGACATATAGCATGCCGACCATGAACGGCAGTATGAAGAATAACCTTCCTTCTCTGAACAGGGGCGTAAAGAGATTCGGAATTAGCACCCGGTGTACGGTAAATGTGATGAAATACCCGTTGGCCACTCCCACGAAGAGGTGTTCGGCGAATTTGTAGAACGGGTTGTCCTTGTATAGAAACGAGAAAATACATATGGTCAGAAATCCGCTGATCCAGACCCATGGGTCATGTGCTATATTCATCGTTCCCTCCTTGATGAAATTGCCTCAACGGCAATTTCGATTACAACGATAAAGGACAGATTACAGTGATGTTTTTCGCGGTCTATGGCTGTTGTGTGGGATTGTTCTACCATTATCATTTTTGTACTCCTTTTTCCCTTTGCTTGCGGATGAAATAGCCGATGTTGCCGATCACGATGAAAGCGATCATGGTCAGATGTGCTGCGGTCAGAGAACCGAGCGCCTCGCTTGCTTTTCGTCGGCTGGTTATCATCAATCTCGACTGGACCATTTCTTCGTATTCGGCCGCACCTTTCATACCGACCATGAGTCCGGAGAATTGTCCGGTTTGATAATACTGGTAGAATTCAGAGGCGCTGACGGCGGTTATCCCGGCGCCTACCGCGACACCGAAGCGGGTCTGTGAATACGCTATCCACCAGAGGGGCGCCGATGCACCGCTCAGTGATACAAGGATACCGACATCATTGAAATTTTTCACCTTACGCATCATCGGCAAGGAGTCGGTCCGGTATCCATAATAATCTCTTCGGTAGACATCCACGATACTACTGCCCATACCCAAGAGCGGCACGATCGGCGGAGGCTGCCAGCCCAGGAATACATAGTCGCGTCCATAGATGATACTGTCTTCATACGAGGTCGCCTGGCTGTTGAACTCATCGGTGACCTGGTCGAGTGCTTTCTTGGCGAGCCCGAGGGGTTGGACATACAGAGAGAGTGCGGCTACCCGTATGCGCCTGTGGAACGCATGCCGCAACATTGCGACGGCCATGGGTTCGATTTCGGGCAGCGTTTGTGGATCGTAATCGAAATCAAGCATTAGTATCTGGTCTCTAGGGATTGTTTCGACTGCATTGAACAGCTTTTCGACCGGGGTCATGACGCGGACCTTGGGAATCGCCGGAATGACCAGCGGTACCATAACCACGACTGCAAGCACGAGGTAGATGATGCGGCGGTCCAGCCTTGACAGGTATTCGATTATCTTCATTCCTTACCTCCGAGCCATGAGCGTTCGATGCCGAGGATGATTTTCAGCGAAGTGGCGATCGCCCCGAGGGCAATGCCGAAAGTAATACCGCGCTTCGCGGCAACATTAGGGATGTCCATGATCCACTGGGTGAACGCTGGCAAGTGTGAGGAGATGCTGTTGGCAAGAGGTAATAAGCCGATCATTATGATGAAAGCCGCGGAGAGCAGGAGGCTCGATTCCAGAGAACGAGCACGGAATGCCCGGTATGAAGCAGATGCCATGAAGAAAGCGAGCAGGGCGAACATCGTTGCGCCGAGCGGAACGATTATGTTGAGGTACAGGGTCTGGATGTCGAATTGAAATCCGGCGATCCGCGTTGGCAGGAAAAGTTCACCCTCAATGCCGCCGAGGAGGCCGATCACGCCACTCACTAAAAAACCGATGATCAGTACATAAGAATATTGCCAGTTCTCTCTTTTCCTCTTTATCTTGTCCTGATGCACCCTAATCAAGCTGACCAAACCCAGTATGATGGCGAAGGCGGACAGTATTCTTATAAAGTCGTTCCTCAACGTATTGTCAAAATCCTGGTATCCGCCGTGTGGTACGAAGTACGGTATTATGCCCAGGATCCCGAATATAAAGACCAGGACCAAAGGGAATCTTCTTTTCATTTTTCTCTCCTATCGAAAAACATTTAGAATAGGGAATTTCGTCAGTAGTCCGATGAGCGAAGCGAGTGCGAGAACGCTCAGGATGACGACCTTACCAAGGTCCTCACCTTTGATCGCTCCCAAGAGTAAGGGTTCCTTGGATATGTATGCGGAAGCAGCGTACAATTCTTCGCCTATCAGCGTAAAATCACAGGCAGTTACGAAGAACGGTAATTGCGTGATCTGATCGGTGCCGGCGATCTGGATCGCTCCGGTCGAGGCGCCTGTCTCGGCCATGATCAGCGATTCGGCCTTGAAGTAGCCGATGAAAAAGTTCGCTGCCGGTTTTTCTCTTAACATGACGCCGTCGACTGCCGCAGCAAAAGCGAACTGCGAGTCGGTCACGAAGTATACTTTGTCCATATCGAATAGGTCTGGCCTGCCTATTGTAGTATATGATTCTTTGACGATCTCTCGAGCAACAGTATAAACGACCGGGTCAGAAGTCGGTACGATCAACGGTGTTTCGTATTGGCCCGTTTTTTTTGCGATCTCCCCGAGGATGTTGAATGATGCAATGGTCGCGATATAATCGACGAGGCCGATGCCCATGCAATAGAGAATCGGCCGTCCCATTTCCGTTGCTCGACCTACTGCTTCGTCGACCGCATCGAGACCGCTGATCTTACGGATGAAGAGTTTCTTCCCCCTCCTTGCCTGGTTTATGAAATAGAGGATTATCAGGCAGAATAAGATGACTCCGATGAGCAGATTGGTGGAGTTTGCATCGAACCACTGAGGTTTGCTGCTAGCCGCCGGGGATGGTTCTGAATACGCTTTTTCTGAATCATACAGAGCGGCAACTCTGTAAGTGTATTCCTTACCAGCTTCAGTTTGGTCTTCGTAGCTGGTGCGGCCGGCGCCGATGAAACCAACTTGTACATAATCTTTACCCTGTTCGCTCCGGTATATTTCATACCCTTCGATCTCTGCATCGTCGGGCGAAAGTTGCCATTCGACCGTGATCGCGTCGCCGCGGTCATTAGGTGTGTCGTGGGCATTTACGCCGGTCGGCGGCGCAAGTGCAAAGATACCGGTCAAGAGAACATAAATCATTGAGCCTCCTTATGATTGCAAACGGATGATCATTGGTTTTTGGTTTTGGCTGCCATAACGAATAACCTTTGATTTGGTTGTTGCGTTGGTCGGTTGCGGAATACGGGACGGTCGTCGTCTTTCGGTTTCGAATGACGAAGGTGCTATCCGACCGGCAGTATCTGAAGTCATTCGCATACCAACCTTCTGGATATTGTGAGTTTGTATTGAATCATCGTTTCCGATGATCCGAGAGTGAAAGTGTAACTCAATGGATAGTATTTGTCCATTAGTTTAATGACTCTTTCAATTATATTGGAGATGAATGGCAAGTAAAGACTCTTGATTGAAAAGGACGCGGCGCACGGTATGGGTATCCGTGCGCCGCGCAGTGCTCCTTGAACGTTGAGTTTGTTCTAATTAATCGACAACTCCTAACCAGGGTCCGAGTAGATACTGGATTCTGCCGATCAACAAGCTGATGCGCGCCATGACCGTATAGCCGAACGCGGCGCCAAAGCCGATCATGACGAAGACGATGCCGATACGCGAGGTGGCGCCGAGAATGCCCTTGTGTTCTTTGGAGAAATAGAAATACGACAACGTGCAGAGAACACCGACGAAAAGAATTATCGACCACACCACACCCGTACTACCGGAGTGCCATGCCTGGAAATTCTGCGGTGTCAGAAATGTGCCCTGTATTTGTTTGATGATGAGCGCCTGGCTCACCGCTGGAATCGATGCTCCGACATAGTAACCCATGGATATGCCGATGGGAATGCGAACGAGCCATGACACACGCGGTATGAACCTTGTGAGATAGAGCATGCCGATAATGAATGGAATGATAAACAACAGCTGACCTTGCCTGAACAGCGGGTCGAATAGGGTGGGCATGAGTACGTTGTGCCAGTAAAAGGTGACGGCCCAGCCATTTGCCACGCCAACAAAAACATGTTCCGCGACCTTATAAAAAGGATTATCGCGCCAGAGAAATGAAAAGATCGCGATCGTACAAAGCGCGTTTATCCATACCCAGGGATCAGATGATATGTTCATTTTTGCCTCCTAGATGAAAGACAGATTACGGTGATGTTCAGTACTGTATGTATCTGCAATCTGAGGATTCCTTTCAATGGTCATCTTGGCCTCCCTGTGGCTGAGGGTTGCGACGATTTGGTCTTGCGGCGGGAAATGAAATATCCAGTGTTGCCGATTATGATGAAGATGATTATCACCACATGAGCATATGTAAGCGAGGGAAGGGATTCGCTCGCCTTGCGTCGTACTTTGATATTGAGTTCTGTTTCTACCTGTTCTTCGTATTCGGCCGCGCCTTTCATGCCGACCATGAGGCCGGAAAATTGACCGGTCTGCAAATACGGATAGAATTCAGAGGCACTCACTGCGGTTATCCCGGCGCCAACTTTCACTCCAAACCTGTTCTGAGCATATTCGATCCACCATCTCGGAGGATCACCGCTGCTCAGAGATACCAGCAGCCCGACGTCGCCGTAGTTCTTCACTTCCTTCATGATCGGTAATGTATCGGTTCGGTTGCCGAAGTAGTCGTTTTTGTAGACATTGACGATGCTCTCGCCCATACCGAGGATGGGTATCAGGGGCGGTGGTTGCCACCCGAGAAAGACATAGTCGCGTCCGTATATGATGCTGTCCTCGTTTGTCATTGCTACGCTATTGAACTCTTCGGACACATTGATTAGCGCGTTCTGTGCGAGACCGAGAGGCTGCACATATAGACTGAGCGCAAGTACTTTGATCCGTTTCCTGAAAGCATGACGCAGTATGGCAAAAGCCATCGGTTCGATCTCCGGCAGGGTCTGGGGGTCATAGTCAAAGTCAATGATCAGTGCTTTTTCTTCCGGGACATTGTCTATTGCGTCGTAGAGTTTTTTGACTGGCGGCATTACCCTCACAGATTTTACCGAGGGAAAAATAATTGGCAGTGTTACCACTATAAAGAGTATGGCATAGATAATGCGCCGGTCGATCTTTGTCAAAAGGTCGATGATCTTCATTCGCCACCTCCGCCAAGCCATGAGCGTTCGATACCGAGGATTATTTTGAGTGCTGTTGCCAGCATGCCGAGCGCGACGCCAAAAAGAATGCCGCGCTGCCCGGCAACATTAGGTACGTCCATGATCCATTGTGCAAAGGATGGGAGGTGCGGGGAGATCTCGTTCCCGAGAGGAAGAACGCCGAGCATGACAATGAATGCCGATACCAAAAGCAGGGTTGCCTCGGTGGAACGAGCGCGGAATGCGCGGTAGGCTGCCGAAGCCATGAAAAAGGATAGTAACGCGAACATCGCGGCGCCCAGTGGCACCTCGATGTTGAAATAGATTGTCCAGATATCAAATGCAAATGAACCGATCCGCGTTGGCAATATACCTGTGCCGGAAACGCCTCCGAACAGTCCGATGATCGAGGTGACAACAAAAGTAACGATCAGTACCCAGGAGTATTCCCAGTTCTGTCCCTTGCGCCGGATCTTGTCATAGTGGACCCTCAAAAGACTACCCAGTCCAAGTATCAGGGCGAACGCGGCGAGTATCTTCAGCAGATTGTTGCGCAGGAATTCGTCGGTGTTCTGGACTACTGGGTGTGGCACAATAAATGGGATGATACCGAGTATTCCAAATGCGAATACCAGTAACAAGGGAAAATTTCTTTTCATTTCGCCCCCTAATTAAACAAACTCATGATCGGAAAAACCGTGAGCAATCCGATGATCGAACCGGCAATGAGGATGGCGCCGATTATCAATTTGCCCCAGTCCTCGCCCTTAATAGCACCGAGCAACAAAGGTTCCTTTGATATATAAGCAGATGCCGCATATAACTCCTCACCGATCAACGTGTAATCGCAGGCAGTAACGAAAAACGGCAATTGCGATACCTGGTCGGTGCCGGCGATCTGGATCGCGCCGGTCGAGGCTCCGGTCTCGGCGAGGATAAGAGATTCGGCGCGAAACCAGCCGATCAAGAAATTGGTTGCCGGTAATTCTCGCAGCATGATGCCATCTACGGCGGCTGCGTAGGCAAATTGTGAATCGGTTACGTAGTACACGCTGTCCGGATCAAAGGCATCGGGTCTTCCGACATTGGTATATGACTCTTTCACAATTTCTCTCGCGACCGTGTAGACGATCGGGTCAAAATGAGGATTGATGAGTTTGGTGTCATACTCGCCGCATTTTTTTGCCACCTCACCGAGAATGTTGAGGGAGGCGATCGTGGCGATGTCTTCAATATATCCGATGCCCGGGCAGTACAGGATCGGTTTGCCCATTTCGGTTGCCCTGCCTATGGCATCATCGATCGCATTCAATCCGGCTATCTTTCTGACGAAGAGCTCTCTGCCCCGGCGCGCATGCTGAATGAAGAAAAGTATCAGGCCGCCAAAGACCATTAGTGCTACGATTATGTTGATCTTCTTGCGGTTGAGCCATTGAGCGGTACTTGTTACCATTAAGGATGGCTCGGAATATGCCATTACAGTATCAATAACCGCAGCCACTTTATATGTATACTGCTTGCCATCTTCGGTTTCATCTTCGATCTGGTTACGGCTCCGGCCTACGAGACCAACCTTTTCATAATCAACACCGTTCTCGCTGCGGTATACTTCGTATTTCTGCAGGTGCATATCATCGACCGATAGCTGCCATTCTATCGTCACAGCCCCGCCACCGTCATCAGGTGTATCATATGCATGGACAGCCGTCGGCGGCGCAAGCGCAAAGATGCTCACCAGTAAGATACCAGTCATTAGACCTCCTTACTTTGTGTTGATTGGAAGGGGATGTTTGAATTCATTTCTGCTGGCTCCCTGTTGCCAAAGAAATGCAGGCACACGCAGTAACGAGTGGGTTACGTGCGCGTTTCGGATTTAGAAGCAAAACGCATTGTCCAGAATTCAGAGATTCTTGCATTGAATCCTTCATTAAGAATTCGTGAAACGACATTATAGTTGAGAAAAAGGAGATGTAAAGAGATTTATGAAATGCGGCGCACCGCCTCTCCTCTGCCGACGGTGCGCCGGAATGTGTTCTGGGGTATGCGCGCTTACTTAATGATTCCCAGCCAATCTCCCAGCAAGAACTGCAATTTGCCTATCAACAGACTGATACGCGCCATTACAGTATACCCGAAGGCTGCTCCAAATCCAATCATCACAAAGACAATGCCCACACGTGAGGTGGCACCTATTACGCCCTTGTGCTCGCGCGAGAAATAGAAATAGGAGATTGTGCAGAGCACGCCTATAAAGACTATGACTGACCAAACAATGCCCCACGGGCCAGCGTTCCATGATTGAAAATTAGCGGATGTTAATACTGTACCTTGAATTTGCTTGATGATCTGCGCTTGGATCGTTGCCGGAATCAGCACGCCTGTCCAATATCCCATGTAGATGGCGATCGGTATGCGCACAAGCCATGATATTCTCGGAATAAAACGTGCTAGATAGAGTATGCCGATAGTGAATGGAATGATAAGCAACAAATCACCCTGCTGGAATAATGGTCTGAAGAGAATAGGCATGAGAATACGATGCCAGTAGAAGGTAACGAGGTATCCGTTGGCGACGCCCAAGAAAATATGTTCTGCGGCTCTGAAGAACGGATTTTCTTTGTACAGAAAAGATAGTATTGCCAAACTCAAAATCGATGCTATCCATACCCACGGGTCAGTTGAGATGTTCATTTTTTCCTCCTGTGCAGGAAAAACCCAATGTTCCCGATAACGATAAAGAGCATGATCGCGAGATGGGCGTAAGTGAGGGAAAGCATTGCCTCGCTCGCAACGCGTCTTCCTTTCACCCCGTAGTTAGTCTCAACCAGTTCTTCATATTCTGCCGCACCTTTCATGCCGACCATGAGTCCGGTGAATTGACCGGTTTGGTAGTAAGGATAGAAATCTGCTCCAGATACTGCCGTGCATCCAACCCCAACTTGCAGGCCGTACCTGTTTTGTGCGTAGGCAACCCATGAGATTGGTATACGTGAGCCGCTCAGTGCTACGAGTATGCTTATGTCATTATAATTCCTGATTTTTTCCATCATATGGAGGGTGTCGGTTTGGTTTCCATAGTAATCAACGACATATATGTTGGCTATGCTCTCGCCCATACCGAGCATCGGTACAATAGGCGGTGGCTGCCAGCCGAGGAACACGTAATCGCGTCCATATATGATACTGTCTTCGTAAGTCTGGGCAGAGATATTGAATTCTTCGACTACCTGATTTATAGCTCTCGTTGCCAGTCCGATCATCTCAACGTACAAGCTCAAGACAAGAATTTTTTTCCTTGTTTGGAACGCGTGTCTGAGCACGGCGATCGCCATCGGCTCGACCTCGGCCTTTATCTGTGGCGAATAGCTGCAGTCGAGGATAAGCGCCTTATCATCCGTTGTTTTATCCACTGCCGTGAAGAGTTTCTCAACAGGTGTCATTGGTGTGACTTCCAGAACGGACGGGAAAACGAGTGGCAGCGTGACGACAGCGAGCAGGATCGCATAGATGATCCTACGGTCTATCGTCATGAGTCTCTCGTATAGTTTCACTCGCCACCTCCCAGCCAGGCACGTTCAATTCCAAGGATGATCTTCAAGGACGTTGCGATCACACCGAGCGCAATGCCGAATACTATGCCGCGCTGGCCTGCAACATTAGGCACGTTCAATATCCACTGGACAAATTCGGGCAGGTGTTTCGATATACTGTAACCGAGGGGCAATAGACCGATCATCACGATGAAAGCCGCTGTCAGAAGAAGTGTTGCTTCCATTGACCGCACCCTGAAAGCGCGGTACGCTGCCGAAGCCATGAAAAATGCAAGGAGTGCAAACATGGAAGAGGCGAGCGGTATTACGATATTTTCATACAGTGTTTGAATGTCGAATCGGAATGAACCGATCGCGGTTGGCAAAATGCCATCTGCTGCGACGCCGCCAAACAGTCCAATCGCGGCTGAAGCTGCGAACGCGAAGAGCAGTAACCAGGAAAATTGCCAGTTTCTCCGTTTACGTTTGATCTTGTCAAAGTGCACTCTGAGCAGACTACCGAGTGCAAGCACTACTGCAAATGCGGAGAGCACGCGCAGGAGATCGTTACGTATCCATTCGTCATATACTTGGTATGAGGGATGAGGAATGACAAATGAGATCACGCCGAGCAACCCGGCAATGAATATAAGGGTCAAAGGTATCATTTTTTTCATGGTCGACTCCTATTCAAACAAATTGAGTATTGGAAATCGAGAAAGCAACCCGACAATAGATGCCAATATTAGCGCCGCTACAATAACAACTTTTGCCCAATCCTCGCCCTTTATGGCGCCAAGAAGCAATGGTCGTTTTGAGATATAGGCGGATGCTGCATATAATTCTTCACCGATCAGGGTGTAGTCGCATGCGGTCACGAAGAACGGTAACTGGGCAAGGGCGTCGGTTCCGGCGATCTGGATCGCTCCGGTTGCGGCGCCGGTTTCCGCTAGCACCAATGACTCTGCGGCGAAATATCCGATCAGAAAGTTGGTGGCGGGTTTTTCCCGGGTCATGATGCCATCAATGCCGGCAGCGTACGCCATCTGTTCGCGTGCCAGAAAAAAGACGCTGTCAGGATCATACGCATCGGGTCTGCCGGCTTTTGTATAAGATTCTTTGACTATTTCGCGTGCCACAGTATACACGATAGGGTCAGCGTTGGGCACGATCAGCTTCGTGTCATACTGGGCTGCTTTCTTTGCGACTTCACCCAGGATATTGAGACTTGCGATCGTCGCGATGTCCTCAATGTATCCGAGTCCCAGGGTGTATAATATCGGCTTACCCATTTCGGTCGCGCGACCAATAGCATCATCGATTGCCTGTAACCCGGCGATTTTCCTGATGTATAAATTCTTGCCTTTGCGGGCGTGAGATATGAAATACAGAATCAGTCCGCCAAATATGATCATCGCAATATAGATATTTATTTTGTCAATATTGATCCAGGACGCTTTGCTCGCGACTTCAACGCTCGGCTGTGAAAAGGACCGCAGGGTATCTGCAACAGCTGCCACTTTGTATTGGAAAACGACCCCGTCTTCTGTCTGGTCGCTGTAGGATGAGCGGCTTTTGCCGATGAAACCGACTCTTGCGAAATCCACGCCGTTTTCACTGCGGTAGATATCATAACCGTCGATCACTGCATCATCCGGCGATAAATTCCATTCGACGACTACCACGCCTCCTCCGTCACTCGGTGCATCATACACCCGGACGTCAGTCGGGGGCGCTAAACCCGCTAACGAACATAGCAGCACTAATATCATTGAACCTCCTAACGCTTTTCACACATTATCGTATTCGTGTTACGTATTTCGTACTCGTTTCTATATATTTCACAAACTTGTTCTTGCCTTCTGCGCAAGGCTATGCGCCAGTCTGGTGAGCATCATGCCCACACGATCATATGCCTTCAGAAGATCATCTGAATCGTTATTAGTTAAGTAACCAAGATCTCTGCTTAAGATGATCTGATAAGATATCTCTCCTACCGATCCTTTGGCTATCGATACAAATCTGCGATATTCGAGTCGCGTATTCCGTGCCGCTCCCTCTGCAATATTCATGGGAACGGAACTTGCCGCTCTCCGCATTTGGGAGATCAGAGAATACAATTCGAATCGTGGAAAGGTACGAGTTTTCTCATATACTTGAAGAGTAAGTACATGTGCTAACTTGAAGACATCCATGTCCCACACATTTTTTATTTTTGGTTTTTTCATATATCCTCCCTTTCAAATCCATGTTTTTTTTCAAACGAATACGATCTACGAGTCACTAGTACGTTTTTCGTGACAACCACACGGTGTCTTATGGCATTTCGGGCAACCGTTCCGGTATTTGGTCATGGCGTCTTCTGCATCTATTCGGAGTATCGAGGCAACGGAAAGAAGCCAGGCGAGACAATCCGCGAATTCTTCCGCAATCTTTTCCCGATCTTTCTTACGTATTGCTCTGGAGAGTTCGCCAATCTCTTCGACGAGCCAGTTGAATGTTTTGTCGAGCCCTCGCCTCGAGTCCTTCTCGAAGTACAGGGTTCGTATTAGTTCTTGGTACTTGTTCAGATCCAATTTTTGTAGTGGCTATTGGACGTGGATTGGGGTTGAGATGCTGTAAGTAGACAGGCAGTGTGTGTTAGTTTGGTAAGCTCGATTGAGGGACGTTTTGGGTGTTGCGATATTATGTTTGTTCTTTCTGTCATGGATGTCTGTATTATTATAACTGCGGTAAATGAAAAATCAAGGTTTAGAAAAAGATGAGGGAAGGGTCTTGACCCTTCCCTCATATGTGTTACCTAATTGAACACTACTCGTGAGAGTGAATGTATTTAGTCAAATCTCAATGTGGCAGATAGTCTCCAGTTTGAGAGATCAGTGAGTTCGTTGAACCCCATGAGGTCGATCTGGAGATTATTAGTGACCATCCATCCGATTCCATAGTAATAATCTGTCATGGGGACTTTCTCGGTCTCTTGTTCGACAGAAGCCGTTGGGGTCGCACCTGGGTCGTCGATGACCTCGGTCTGACTACCATCACCGTAGACGGTCAGTGTACGCTGAGGTTCATAGGCGATGCGTTCCGTGGTCGTAGTGTAATCTCTATAGGAAAGTGTATGCTGGGCACCCAGGCGAAAAACCAAGGGCTTGGTGACCAAAAATTCCAGCCCGACTGGAATCACAAAACTGTTAACACTGCCGTCAACCAGCGTCATCCAGGTTTCACTCTGTGTGATCGTGCGCGTGTAGTCTTCAGGTCCTGAAATGGTATCGCCATTGTCAAATACTCTTATCGATACTGTGTTGTCGGTCGCCGTTGTCGAATCTGAATATGATGCGGTGTTGAAGAAAAGGCCGATGCCGAATTTCACGCGCGGGGAGATGTTGAACAGATGTTTTGTGCCTACCCGTAGACCCTTGGTGCTGCTGCCGCCATCGTATGTCGTGACCGTATTAACGGTGTCATAGGTGAATGTATTATAGCTCTCCTCACGTGTCTTGAAGAAATAATCCATTGCATCATCACCGTAGTCAAGTGACTGTGTGAAGAAGTCGAGATAGAATCTGCCCTGAGCATTTTCGTTATAGTCGTAGAAAGATTTCAATCCGATGGTTATTCTGCTTCCAGACTGCGGTTGCATCAGGGAATCGAATATCGAAACAACGGTGAAACTCGTATCCTGGTTCATCGGATAATCGTACTCAGCCGAATCACCGAGAATTATTGCCTCGTTCGTCGCGCTCAGCATATCAAATCCGACGTTCATCCCAAAGGAAATGTTGTCATAATCATTCCAAGCGCTGAACATGAATGCATTTCTGCTGTTTTTATCGATCTCGTCGCCGATGAAACTCTCGGTGCGCAGATATTCCAGAGTATCCGCGAGTAGGTCTTCATTAAAGAATGAATAGGTGTAATTGTTTGCCGGGTCGGTCATTGTCGTGCGATAGTCGCTGTGCATGAATCCCAGGCCCAGGCGAAGGTTATTGAGTTTCGTTGCCAACGCAAGGTACCAGTCGCTGCTCGCCACGAGATCATATGCCGAAATTGTCCTCGTTTCAACCGTCCTGTTCGTAAAGTTACCTAAAGTATCCGGGTTGTTCAGATTCTCGATTGTCAATTCTCCTTCACCGTAGATTGGATTACCGTACGGATCTACCAGCCCCGTGTTCAGAGCGGTCTTTTCGGCAAGCCGATCATACATGACACCTGGATAGAGACTGCCCAGACCGGTAACGCCGCCGATGATGATGTGTGGCTGGCTGCCGCCCGAGAACAAATTCTCATCGCCGGTTACGAAATTCGCAAGACTCGTCCAGAGCCGAGCTCCTGTGATTTCAGGTATCCGTGCTGCCTCGAACAGCAGGTCGTAATCATCCTCGAAGAGCCCGGCAGTTGACTGATACCTGAAAGATTCGGTAACCAACCCGAAAGAGAGCGACACCATAATCGTGATAACCACGATGTGCTTCATGTTTTTCCTCCTTTAGAGCGATGTCTATCAAAAACCTTTCTCGTTGTGGATTCACCTCCTTTCGCTTTGAATGCTTGTAGCATCCTATACTGTTCGAATTATATATAACATTGAGAATATGTCAAGATTTGTTCCCGAACATTTCTTGGCTTGACTAATCATGCTATTCCTGTATGATGTATGGAACCCACTACAGATATGATTAAACTAAATGATCTTGAGTATTCGATCGGTGAGCGGACATTGATCCATAAAGTCAATGCGAGCATTAACGTTCGCGACCGCATCGGATTGGTTGGACCTAACGGCAGCGGCAAGACAACGATGCTCCGTATCATGAAGGGTGACGTCATGCCGTCGAATGGGTACGTCGAACGGCGGCGCGGCCTCAAGTTTGGTTATCTTCCACAGGAGGATATGGTTTTGCATGGCAGCAGGTTGAAAGACGAGGTGCTGCGCGAATACAACGATTGTCTGCGCCAGCTGGGGATCGCGAGAGAAAATATCAGTGCTGATCCACATTCGCGAGAGTCGATGAAGGCGTGTGAGCGGGCTGAAGAAAAATTTCACAAGATGGGCGGATATGGTTACGAGAATAAGGCATATCGTGTACTTGCCGGGTTGGGTTTTGCGCAAGAAGAATACGATAAGAAGGTTGAAGAATTCTCGAGCGGTTGGCAGATGCGCATCGTGCTGGCGCGAATACTACTAAATAGACCCGACGTGCTGATGCTCGACGAGCCGACCAATCATCTGGACATTGAATCCATTCAGTGGCTGGAGGAATATCTCCAGGCTTTTGGCGGCGCAATAATCGCCGTTTCTCATGACCGGTATTTTCTGGACAAGTTGCTCCAGAGTCCAAATGGTGTTTGCGGCATTTGGGAGCTGGATGACGGCGTATTCCGTGCGTACCGCGCTAACTATACCGATTACCTTCTGCAGTCAGATTTGAGGAAAGAGAAACTCGTCCAGCGGGCCAAGGTTCAGGAGAAGCGCGTCCGGGAAATAGAGGAGTTCATTGCCCGCAACAAAGCCAACAAATCGAAGGCAAAATTGGTCAGAAGTCGAGAGAAATATCTTGGACGGCTCGAGCGTATTCGGGTCGAGCGGGAGAGACGGAGGCTCAGGGTTGAGTTTCCGGTCGCCGAAGTTCACAGCCGCAGGCTGGTCGAACTGAAGAATATCACAAAAAGATATGGCGAAAGGACTATCTTCAGAAATGTCAATTTCACGATCGAGAAGGGTGATAAGATCGCCCTGATCGGAAAGAATGGAGCAGGTAAATCCACGCTCAGCCGTATCATCTGCGGGCTCGAAGATCCTTCCGGAGGCGAGTGCCGGGTGAGCGACCGATTACAGGTCGGTGTTTTCTCACATGACCTCGTGCGTGCGCTTGATCCAAAATCCATGGTTGTTGATGAGGTGCTCAAGGACTCGCTTCCCGAAGTCCGCCAGAAAATCCGCACTTATCTGGGATTGTTTCTTTTTTCGGGTGATGACATCAACAAGAAAGTGGGGGTTTTGAGCGGGGGCGAAAAAACGAGGCTCGTTATACTAAAATCCATGTTGACATCCTCCAATCTCCTGGTTCTCGATGAACCGACGTATCATCTGGATAAGGAATCTACCGATTCTATACAGCATGCAGTACAGCTCTACGAAGGAGCAGTAGTGCTGGTGACCCATGACCGTGACCTGATCAATGCCTTTGCACGGCGGATAATAGAAATGAAAAGGGGACAAATCCTCGATTATCCGGGTGATTTTTCTTACTACTTGCGGAAAAAAAGAAATGATGGTATGCCGCATGAAATGAAGAGAGTCCCGAAGAAAAAACCTTCGAAGCTTGACATGATAAAGAGTCAGATCGCTGCCAAAGAAGAGCGGCAGGAGAAACTGCGCGCCACTTTTATGCGTGGGGTGCCGGATAGCAGTTCTAAGAAATCACGGCGTCTGTTTGAAGAGTATCAGAGACTTACGCAGGAAATTCAAGACCTTCAGGAACAGCTTAACGGCGAGGTGAGTGATGTACACAGAAAATAGGAATACGACGAAGAACCGTCGCGTGATCGGTACGAAAGCATACAATCTGTTTCGGCTTGCCAGCATGTTCAGGGTGCCCGAATTTTGCGTTATCTCCACTCGAGCATATAGAGAGTATAAAGCCAGTGGGAAAATTTCACCATTGCTCAGGGCGGAGATAGAAAACGCTCTGGTTCATTCTTTAAGGAGGGGCAGGGTTGCGGTTCGTTCATCCTGCACTGCTGAGGACCTTGCCGGCATTTCATTCGCTGGTATGTATTCGACCTTGCTCAATGTTGAGGATCCCCGCCATGGTATGCGGGCGGTCGTTGAGGTATGGGAATCGGCGGGTTCGCCGCGTGTGTCGGAATACAGCAAGCAGATGGACGTTCCTGCGGGTGATATGGCCGTGATCATCCAGCACCAGCTTGACCCCGAAGTGAGCGGTGTCATGGTGACCCAGAGTCCATTCTCTATCAATGAAGTGCTGATAGAATGCTGTGAGGGTCTCGGTGATAAACTGGTCAGTGGCAAGATCATGCCCACCCGGTACCGGATAAGGAATAAGAGGATGATCCAAAAGAGAGGGAAGGATATTCTATCGCAGAAACAGGTGTCCGAATTGATAAAGGTCGGTAAGAAGATCGAAGGTTTCTTCGCGGCACCGCAGGACGTAGAATGGGCATTTCAAAAAGGCAGACTCTTTATCCTTCAATCGCGGCCCGTGTTCGTTCAGGTGCCCGCTCCCGGGAAGAAAGGAACCGTGTGGTGCAACGCAAATGTGAGAGAGACGATTCCTGACCCGATTTCGCCCATGGGCTGGTCAATATTCGATTCATCCTTCTTCCCGGCTATCATGATCGACGTTTTTAGTTTTCCGATAAGTGAAGATACATACCGTAAATTCCGTCCTGTGGAAATGCTGTCGGGAAGATTATATTGGAACATGAATAACACCCTTGCTTATGGAAAAGTGATCGGTCCGCTCCTCGATTTTATGGGTGGTGATAATGCCGTAGACCCGCAGATGGCCGTTGCATTTAGATCGGTAGACATCAACAGCCTGCCCGAGATTCTCCCCAAACCGAAGATGTTCGCCTTTACTATTACTGCCCTCATTCGCCTCCTCTACTACCTCACGCTTGCTTTTGTCAGATATGGCTGGATGCGCAACAAAATAGCCCTCGCGAACGAAGGGATCGATGCTTACTACAGAGATTTTGAGCCGAGTGAAGAATTGAAGGTCATGACCGAAAAGACATCGGACTGGGAAAAGCTGATATTAAACAGATTCGCAAGGAAATACTTCGGGGGGATCTTGCTGGGTAGTTTTTACCTGGCATTGCTCGGTGTTTTGCTGAGCGTGAGGCTTGGGAAAAGAGGAGAGACATTAGCCCGCAGGTCGATAATTGGCATCATCGACAAGACAGGTGAAATGGCAATTAGCATAAATCGGCTGGCGACAATGGCTAAACATAAATTAGGTATCGTCAGCATGGCGCGTCTCAAAAGACTCTATCGTAAGGATCCCGAATTCCGGCAAAACATAGGGAATTTTATGATTGATTTTGGCCATCGCGGTCCGGCTGAGTTTGATATCGCCAGTGTCAACTGGCGTGAGGACTATTCCATGCTGTTCAAGGTTATCGCGACGGCAAAGGACAGCGCTCAATATTTTGTCCGGCGTGACGATGTTATCAAAGAAATAATCAAGAACTCGAGGCCATACGAACGTTTCGTGCTCAAGGCGATAATACCGCGCCTCGAAGCGTTCATCCCCCTGCGGGAAAATGGAAAGCACTACTACTTGAAGACAACCGCTAAGACGAAAGATCAATTGTTGTTGAGCGGACAACAATTGACTGACAAAGGATACATGAGGAAACCGCGTGATATTTTCTTTCTGACCCTGCGTGATCTGGAGCGTATTGCAGCCGCCCGAATGACAAAGCGCGAAGTTCGGACCACGGTCGAAGAGCGCAAGAGACAGTGGCGCGAATATGCAGATGCTGAAGTGCCCGATATCATCTACGAGAATGGTATGCGGGTTATGACGAGAGTTAAGAAATCAAATATTTTGACGGGGGAATCGCTGAGTTCTGGCCGGGTCAAGGCTCGGGCGCGCATCATCAGGGATTTTTCAAAGATCAACAGACTTAAGCAGGGTGAGATATTGGTCACCCATCACGCCGACCCGGGATGGACGCCACTATTCACCGTCGCATCCGGTTTGGTGATCGAAGTTGGCGGGGTCATTTGTCATGCAGCGATGGTCGCACGTGAACTCGGCATACCGGCAATATCGATCACCGGCGCAACATCACTCATTACTGATGGTTCAACCATTGAGTTGAATGCGGATGAGGGCAGAGTCGTCATGCACTGAAGATTCGAGCAGAAAACCCCCCGCGGCGGCGCGCGTGTTGACAGCGAGTGCCGGAGAAGTGTTATTTCTTCCGCTCTAACTGCTCTTCGAAGAATTTCTTTGCGGCCGCTTGTTGGGCTTTCTTTTTTGAATCACCCGAACCGCGGCTAATACGTTTCTTGTCGATGTAAAGATCGACATGGAATACCTTACGGTGTGGTGGCCCATGAGATTTTGCCACCCGGTATCCGATACTGCACTGATTCTTCATGGCCCATCTATTGAGCATGGATTTGTAATCGAGCAATCCTGAAAAATCCTTCTTGAGGATATGTTTTTGCACGAAAGCCCGTGCACGGGCCAGGCCGCTGTCAAGGTAGATGGCGCCGATGAGTGCTTCCAGAGCACCGGCGATATTCGAGGGCCGCTCTCGGCCTCCGGTGAGTTCTTCGCCCTTGTCCATCAGAAGGAATTCGCCAATACTTAATTCCTTACCGATACGGTGGAGTGAATCAGTGTTAGTATACTTTATCTTTATCTCATTCAATTTGCCCTCGGCCAATTCAGGGAATTTCTTGTGCAGGTATTCGCGCACGATCAGTTCCAGCACCGCATCTCCAAGGAATTCGAGCGTTTCGTTCGATTTGGCGGATTTCTTCGCCGCGTTTCCTTGAAAGGACGAGTGTGTGAGGGCAAGTTTAAGCAGTGCTTTCTTTCGGAAGCTAACCCTTAGCTTCTTCTCGATTGTTTTATAATTGAACGATGGCATCGATTTCCACCGTTACATTCCTGGGTAATGAAGCAACAAAAGTCGTAGTACGTGCAGGAGGTTCATCGCTGAAGTACTGCGCATATGCCTCATTCATAGGGATAAAATCCTCGGTTTTTATCAGGTACACGGTCGTCTTAACGACTGCGGACATGTTTGCACCGGCGGCTTCGATCACTGCCTTCAGGTTATCCAGAACCTGCTTTGTCTGTTCGGCGACGCCTCCGCTAATTATGTCGCCAGTGGCCGGGCTGATGGCTATCTGCCCTGCCGTAAATAAAAAGCCGTTTGCCTTTATTGCCTGCGAGTACGGTCCGATGGCTGCTGGAGCCTTGTCGGTATTGACTACACTTTTCATTAGTTACTCCTTTCCTACGACACCCTCATTGATGACGAATTTTTCAACGCCAACGTAAAATATCTCGGATATATGGCTGTATTTTCTTGGTTCAAAGACAAGCCAGCCATCAAGTTTCATCGCTTCCAGGATATCGAGCGCTGCCGGCTTGTCGGTGAACCCACCGAATTTAATACGGTAAAGGGCTGCTGTATCTACGAAAACGGGTATCCTTTTATCCCTGAATTCTTCATACATTTGCATGGCATAGGTTGGATTTGAGAAGGCGCCGAGCTGTAAGTACCATAGTGAATCAGCTCGTGGTAATGACGGCAGGATTTGCGCCAGCTCTCGCCGGTGATATCTCAGTTTTGACACACGTCCTGGTGAATTTTCGATCAAATACATTTCACCGTGAATGTTGATGCCGATAAGGTAACCCGAACTGGCATCTTGCAGGAGCTGCGCAATATTGTTTTGGTTCTGCAGCCATCCGCCGATCCTGAAGGTGAGCGAATCGAGCCAGAAGATCGCGTCATCGGTCAACAGCGTTGAACCGCAAACGCTCCGCACGCGCGGCAGTGGCTGACAATCAATCAACTCCCCTTCTCTCGTCATGAGAAAAATACCCTGGTCAGAAACTATGCACAAATCTTCATTCCAGCTGGCGAGGGCCTTCGCCTCGAAATTCAAATGTATTCTTTTCTGCATCTTCATCGTAAGGTCAAGGATCGCCAGATCTTGTCCAACCTCCAGTCCGATGAAAATCATACCTCGAGGATCGTAGATGATGTCCTTCATACGTTTTACCGTCGTCCTTGCGATTGTTTTTCCCGACTCGATGTTAACCGCCCTCACCGTGCTGCGCGCGCCGGCATCGCTCAGAAGAAAGATGCTAGGTTGACCACGAATACTGATAAATGTTTGATCTTTGATGATCGGCCTGTGGTCGCCGCGCTCAATGCCAATGCCTGATTTGAAGGCAAGATTCGTGCGGTCGAGCGCAATAATTTCGTCGGTCGATATCAAGATGATCTCCGTGTTCCGAAGCAGAATATAATTGAATCGGAGTGGTAGCGGCGTCCTGTCGATGATCCGTGCACTCGTAGGGTCGATCTTGTACAGGCAATCATCCGTGACAATATATGTGAAATCGGCGGCGACGTAATCAATGATCGGTCTTGGGAGGTTGATTGCATCAACTGTCTCGTGCTCGATGTCCAATGAGTAGAGCGTGGAATCTACTAAAAATGTCGAGTACAGGAAGGGCATTAAGAGCGTATATATGAGCATGATTAATATTAGGCTAAAAACGCGGAAAATCAATAGTAGGTTTCGCTGGCCCCTGTCATACCATTGGATTCTGCCGGTCTAAATGCGTACTTTCAGTATTGACTTTGGGAGAATATTAAATAGAATTAAATCAAGGAGGCACGATGAAAAAACTAATCTTCCTCGGTATTGTCATTCTTTTTATTGCTTGTCCACCCACTGCAAAAAATTCGGCCAGAATATATATTCAGCGGGGCGATTATGAAGCTGCAAAAGCGCAGATTCTGTCCGGGCTTGAGAAAACGCCAAATGATTATGAGTATTATGGTTTGCTGGCAAAGGTGGAGATCGGAATGGCTAACTGGCTGGCTGCGACCGATGCGTTCATGCGAGGCGTAGCGATAGACTCAGCCATGACGGTGAACTGGATGATGACCGATAAGCAAAATATCCCGGTTTACTGGCAAGCTTTTTATAACGCAGCGATCAGTTTGATGGGTGAGAAGAAGTACGATGAAGCATTGCAGACTTTGGGTTATTGCGAAATATTCGATCCCACGAACGTGAGCCAATATATTCTCGAAGGAGGGATATACAGCGAATTGGGTGAAATTGATAAGGCTAATGCCGCTTACGCAAAAGCATTGAATATTGACCCAGAGAACCCCGAGGCGTATTTTCTTGTCGGAAAGGCAATATTTGAAAAAGGGGTCTTCGATTCATCAGTTGTCAGTTTCAAAGAGGCCGAGAAATACTTCCTTATAAGGTACGAACGTACGTTAAAAGTTCTTTTCCAGAATTTGCCAGCGGTTGACAAGGATATTGCGAAAGAGATCGTTTCACTATGGGCAAAAAAGGACGAGGATGGACTCGACCAGCTGGTTAAAGTCCAGCTCGGTTTTGATGGCGGGTTGAATGCACAAAGGAGGACGCTGGAGCAATTCTACAGAACCTCCGATGGTATGTCGCGTACTTATTATTATATGGGAATGGCTTACTACAATTTGAGAAACGAAGAGATGGCTCTGCAGAATTTGTTGAAAAGTCTTGATATCAAGGACGATGACGTCGACGCATTGTACTATACCGGTGAGTTATATGTGAAGCAGAAGAAGTTCGATGAATCTATAGCCCTCTTTGACAAAATAACCAAGGTAAATGCAGATGATGCATATGCATGGTTCTATCTCGGCGTCAATTACACGCAGAAGAAGGAATACCAGAAGGCGGTTGATATCTATGAAAACAAGGTTCTTGCACTGGAACCGGAAAATATTGACGCGATGACGAATTTGGCCTACGTGTACAGGGAGATGGGTAATAACAAGAAGGCTCTAGAATGGTTAACCAAGGCGGAGAAACTGCAAAAGGAGTAATCGATGAATAGCATAAAAGCAAAAGAAAGGATACTAACCATTTTTATCTTTATTGCCTTTGTGGGTCTTTTGATCGTGGTTGGCTATCCAATCTACAAAGAGTCCCTGCCTTCCGAGGTAAGGTTTGGCGTCGATAAATCCTTTAACACAGTGCCTTTCTATGTCGCCTTGATGGATACGACGAGGAATTACTTCGCCCTGGAAAAGGTCAAAGCCGAGTTTGTTGAGGTTAAAGGCGACCCGCTTGAAGGGATCAAGAACGGCGAATATGATGTTGCCGTTGTTCCCTGGTATTGGCTGATCATATCGCCGAGCCTGAACGGAGATACAGTAAAGGCCTTTGGCTCGCTGGAGATAAAATCAGGCAGGTCAATGGATGCGTTCATCGTTCCTGCAAAGTCCAAAATCACACGGCTCAGGGATATCGGCGGTAAACGTTTGGGATTCCTCGCGCGCGATGAGTACTTTGTCAATTTGATCATGACGGAAATGAGCGAAGACCTGGATCTCAAAAAGGTTGAGTATGTGCCACTGAGTGCCGAGGAAATCAGCCGTGCCTTTGAGGATAAAAAAGCCGATGTTCTGTATGTGCTCGACCCGTACCGCGCCTATATGATATACTCGGGTAATTCAGTGATTGCCGAGGGTCTGGCATCGACGTACATTGTTCCTAATATACCATACGGCGCTCTTGTTATGCGTAAGAATTTTGTCACTACCGAGAAAAGATTGGCCGCAATACGCGTTAAGAATGCAGTTGAAGCGGCATTGGCTTACCTGTCGCGGAGCCCCGATGTGGCAAAACGTTATGTCCTGAGACTTAACGGGATGCCAGAAGAGGGCGAATTGGCGACGAATATGAGAACACCGGAGTTCGAAAGGCTTGCTGAGATCGGCGTCAAGAGTGTTGAAAATCTGCAGACCGAGCTGGTAAAAAGAGGCATAGGTACTTGCGGTATAAAACCCTCTGAGTTTCTTTTCGAAAAAATTGATTTCGCGAGATAATCCCGGTCGTGCTAGACGGGGAGCTAGCGGTGCCCTGATGCCCGATGCAAATCAGGATGACCCGAAATCCGCTTATGCGGGGTCGAATACTTTGATTGAGTTAGGATGTTCAGGGGCAACAGCAGGGAATTGAAGTACGTTGACGGTCGGGTCTTGCGATAGTACCGTCTACAAACTCCGTCAGGTCCGGAAGGAAGCA
This sequence comes from candidate division WOR-3 bacterium, assembly GCA_029858255.1. Lineage (NCBI taxonomy): Bacteria > Pseudomonadati > Caldifarciminota > Caldifarciminota bacterium. The sequence goes on from JAOUFJ010000001.1 coordinate 178,415, forward strand.
GCGGTAAGTAGAAAGGGCTAGTCACAAGGTAGCCTGCTCTGAGTTCTTCGCCTTGCTGTTCCTGATCTTTCTTGCGAAACAAGTTGCACGACCGGTTTGTTCCGACACTATAATGGGTATCTTCAAAATATGGAACTCGAATTGTGAGGAGACGACTTTGAATTACTTTTACATAAATCCTAAATCCGAAATACTGAATTCCGATCAACAATTTTCCGAATATACTACGGTTTTAGTTATTGGAGTTTGATAGTTTGAAATTATTTGATATTTGGTGCTTGGGATTTGGGATTTATCGAACGCCGCGAGGATTATTGTGAATCATCGTGTTATTTCGCTCCGCTACCGACCTCAGGACTTTGATGAATTGACAGGCCAGCGCCACGTGGTGCTTTCGCTTAAAGGGGCGATAGGCAGTGGCCGAATTGGGCATGCCTTCCTTTTCTCCGGTCCGCGTGGGATTGGCAAGACAACGGCTGCTCGAATATTCGCCAAGAGCTTGAATTGTGTAGAAGGTCCTACAGTCCATCCATGTCAAAAGTGCCAGTCGTGCCGCGAGATCGCACAGAGCCGCAGCATCGATGTGGTTGAAGTCGACGGTGCGTCGACGCGCGGCATCGACGAGATCAGAAACCTGCGTGAGTCAGTACAATACTCTCCGCTGTACGGTAAACACAAGATATATATCATCGACGAAGTGCATATGCTCACCCCCGAAGCCTTCAATGCCCTCCTGAAAACACTTGAGGAACCACCATCCTCCGTGAAGTTTATATTCGCCACGACAAATCCTGGTAAGGTACCCCAGACAATACTATCACGTTGTGAACGATTCGCTTTCAAGCGCTTATCTGTGAAAGAGATCTGCAGCCGCTTGAAGTCGATAACGGAGAAGGAGAATATCAGTATTACCGATAAGGCGTTGCACTACATCGCATTGAGGGCCGATGGTAGCATACGAGACGGTGAGAGCCTTCTTGAGCAGCTAATATCCTTTGTGGAAGGAACGATCACGGAGGATGATGTTTTCAAACTCGTTGGATTCATGAGCAGTGAATTCTATTTCGACCTGCTGCAAAAAATAATACAGGGAAATCACGCGGATGTGCTGACTGCACTGAACACAGGTATTGAGGATGGGGCGGATCCGCTGGAGATATATCGTGGTGTGGTCGATTATTTGCGTGCTGCGCTCTTTGTGTACAGTGATATGCCACAGGAATTTCTGGATTTGAGTGATGATGAAATAAAAAAAATCCGCTCCCTGGATATTGATAGAGAGAAGATAATGCACATGCTTGAAGTGCTTTTGAAATCGGAGGAGATGGTCAGAAGATCCATCAATACACGGATCGTCATTGAACTGCTATTTTGCCAATTGATTCAGGGTGATGGTCCAGCACAGGTGACAAAGGATAGGGCAGACAAGGGTGATTTCAAGCAGCAATTACTCGCGGTCCTGCAGGCACAGAGTCCCAAGCTCTCGGCGCTGATACAGAAATCTTCTGTTGAGGTCAAGGAAAACAACGTCCGCGTAACTGTTGATCAGGAATTTTCCCGGAAGATTCTAACTGGCAGCAAGGACCTTTTAGAGACGATAATGAAAAAAATATTGACACGCGATGTTACGCTGCTGGTCGAAGTCGGAGAGAATATCAAGAAGGAAAATAATCTTGAAGATGCAATAAGGGCGCTATTCGATGGAGAGGAAGTAAGATGAAGAATTTCATGAAGGAAGCCCAGAAATTACAGTCGAAGTTATTGGAGCAGCTCCGCGCGATAAAAGTTGAAGGTAGTGCGGGCGGTGGTATGGTAACCATCCAGATGGATGGGGAACAAAATGTGATCGCGGTCAAGATCGAACCACAGATTTTCGAGGAGAAGGACGTGGTAATGCTTGAAGATCTTATAGTTGCCGCGTATAGCGACGCAAAGAGGAAGATTCTGGAAAAAACGCAGGAGAGCCTGAAGTCTCTAACCGGCTTTCCTCTGCCTCCTTTTTGATACACCGGGTTACTCAATCAATAATATTTTCCCCGTTCTTTCTTCCAGATTGCTGTACATCCTGTAGAAGTAGGCACCCCGGGGCAACCTGTTGCCCTGTTCATCGGAAAGGTCCCAGAAAATTTCAGTATGTCCTGCATCAAAGGTAGCATCGGTAATGATCCTGATCAGCTGTCCGAGGACATTGTACGCTGCAATCCTGACATGTGCTGATTCGTGCAGATCAAAGTTAAATGATATGTTGTCCCGCGTTGGGTTTGGTGATGCTACTATTCCATTAAATATGTCCGTTGCGTAATGTTCATAGACACCTGGATTTCCTTCGATCACAAATGAGTAGCTCTGCGGTGGTACGTGTTTTGGAGAGGTGCACAGGGTTCCTTCTTCGTTCTGTACTGCCAGATAGTAGTGGATTGTATCGTCAGCATGTTGTGCCGGTATATACGCCGAATACACCCCTGGTGTATCGACAACCGGGCCCAATGGCACCGTAGTATAAACTCCGTCGTTTATGCAATAGTAAATCAATGTCGAATCACTGATCAATGCGCTCGATGTAGTTATTTCGGCACGTATGCGGTAATCGTTCAAGGTGTCAATTGTGTTGGGCAAGGGATAATGCCTGACGTGGATATATTCGGCTTCGGGCGCCGTGATGGTGATGCAATGTATAGCGCCCCCCGAACCCGACATGGCGGCGCAATCGATGCCGATGATTTCATGGTCCGGTAGTGCCTGCTGGTAGACAAAAAGGGCAGTATCATCTTCCGCCAGATTATAGAGCGGAACCAGAACTTTGTTATTGACAAAGAGTGAATTAAGATAAGATGGTGGTGCATCCGACGTAGACCATGGCATGGGGATGCGAACGATCCTGTAAGGGAAACCTTCGCGGTTTGTGCAGCGGCTGATAGAATCGGCGTTGTCGTTCAGCATGGTGTAATTGGGATGACCAGGCGCATATTCGCCGACCATGACCAGCGTGTCATTCAATATCTTGGTCCAGAGGTCGATATGCCCGGTGTATTCGATATTGATCCTCGGCAGTATAACAAATTGGTCGAGCCCGCTGTAGGAGAGCATTAGTGATTCGATCTGCGTCGTGGTAAGCCATGGGTTTTCCTGCTGTATGAGCGTGCTCGCGAAGCCTGTCCCCAAGCCATCTACCATGAAGTTACCTCCGGCGTGCTCCAGGGGCGAACCGTAGACTGGAATCCCCCAGGATTGGCCGATACGCCACGGTATGGTGTCGTCAAGCGGCCGCGGTCGATTGTACATGAAATCAACAATTCCTTCTGCGTTATCATGTTCGCGCATGAACCATGGTCCGTAATCTCTTATCCATATCGAATTCCTGGGCCATACGTAGAAATACAACGAGTCAAGCGAAATATTGTAGGACTGCAGGTAACTGATAATACTGTTCTGCTCGCTGGTGCTGCCGACGATTATGTATACCCTGCAGATCTCACCTGCTTCCTCCACGATCTGCCTGAATATCGGATTGGTCGAGGATGAGCCGTATATCCAGGTAACAAAAATACCCCTGAGCTGTTCAAATTCGGCCGGCGTCTCAACCCATCCGTCGGGCGGTGCAGTTACCCTGTGTCCCCTGCCAATTTCGTCGACCATAAGACTTTCTTCTTTTGTCATCCATTGTGGTAACAATGGCTCGCCACTGGCAGTCAATACCGCTGCCAACAACAACATGTTCATAGAACCTCCAGTAAACTCCGTGATATCATTATTGCGTTATTCTTGTTGAATATCCGGCCGGTCACGCCCGCATGCTCTTTTTGTGCTCAGCCAGCTTGGCAAAAAACAGTTCTCTGATTTCCTCGAGCCTCGCTTCGGTCTTTGCCTCAAACCTGAGGACGAGCACAGGTTGGGTATTGGAAGGTCTTATCAATCCCCACCCGTCATCAAAATCTACGCGCACGCCGTCAATATCTATGACACGGTACGATTTTTTGAAATCAGCCTTCAGTGTTTCGACGATCTCGAACTTCGCTGCGTCGGTAGTGTCGATTCTTATCTCGGGGGTGGAATAATACTTAGGTACCCTCGAGGCAAGTTTTGAAAGTGATTCGCCTCTGCTGAGTATCTCGCATAATCTTAATGCCGCATACATGGCATCATCATATCCATAGTAGCGGTCGGCGAAGAAAACGTGCCCGGACATTTCACCGGCCAAGGGCGCATCTTCTTCCTTCATTTTCGCCTTGATCAGAGAATGGCCGGTTTTATACATAATGGGTTTGCCGCCCAATTCCCGGATTCTTTCGATCAATCCCTTGGAACACTTCACTTCGAAGATGATCTTGGCGCCTGGCATGCGCGAGAGCAGGTCTTCGGCATATACGGCCAGCAGGACATCCCCCCATATTACCTGACCATTTTCATCGAGCGTTCCGATGCGATCGCCATCTCCATCAAATCCAATCCCGCATGCATAGCCGTCATTTTTTACCGTATCGATAAGTGCTTTGATATGTTCTGGCACCACTGGATCCGGAATATGGTTGGGGAAATTTCCGTCCGGTGTTTTGAACAACATAAGATGTTCAACACCCAGTTTGTTGAGTATTTTTTCGAATACAGGACCACAGGTTCCATTCCCTGTATCAACCGCGATCCTCATACCCTTTTTTACCTTTACTGAACGCGTAACATATTCAATGTAATCATCCGTGATTTCTCTCTCTTCAGTAGTACCTTTCCCCGATGCGAAATCACCGTTCTCTATTAGCTTTCTAAGACTCTGGATTTCGGCTCCGTATATTGTCCGGCGGTCATATGCAACCTTGAAGCCATTGAACTCTTTCGGATTGTGGCTCGCCGTTATCATTATACCATTTCCAGTATCATAATGAAACAGCGAGAAGTATAGCAGGGGCGTTGGAACCATGCCGATATCGATGATGTCACAGCCCGTGTCGTTTAGACCTTTTATCAGTGCGGCGGCGATGCGTGGCGACGAAATGCGCATATCACGCCCAATGATGATTTTTTTCTGTCCAAGATTTCTGTAATAAGTACCAACGCCGCGCGCAAAGACGGTGATATTCTCATCGCTCAAATCGGTTTCTGCAAGTCCCCGAATATCGTATTCCCGGAATATCGAAGGGTTTATCATTTCATCTGCTCCTCGACTCCACTGATCACTTCATCGAGGATTTTGATGGCAGCTCTGGCGTCATCTTTTGTGATCATCAGAGGGGGAGACATGCGCAGGGAACTTATGCCGGCTCCGTAGAGAATGAGCCCTCGCTTGAAGCATTCGCCTGTTATTACCTCTTTTATATTCTTTCCCTCCCTTGTAACCTGGGAAGGGAAGAATTCTTTGGGCGCCTTGTGTTGTACAAGTTCGATACCGAGCATCAATCCGAGACCGCGGACTTCACCGATGATCTTGTGGCGCTCCATCATAGCATTCAGCTCGTGTTTCAGGAAACTGCCGATGTCGTGGGCATTCTTGATATACTGTTGTTCAATGACTCTCAGGGTGGCGATGGCTGCGGCGCATATGACCGGGTTGCCGCCGAAGGTTGAACCATGGGATCCCGGTACCCATGCTCTTGGGTCGACGCCGGGATCCATGAGTGCAGCTTTGCCGATCGTGGCGCTCATTGGGAAGCCCGATGCTATCGCTTTGGCCGTGAGCGTGATGTCCGGCGCTACGCCAAAATGGTCACACGCAAACCATTTTCCCGTCCTTCCAAGGCCGCTCTGTATTTCGTCGAAAATGAGTGTTATTCCGTGATCGTCGCAGACTTTTCTGAGGGCTGGCAGAAATTCCTTGGGTGGGACTATATAGCCACCTTCGCCCTGAATTGGTTCGACCATGATCAGACTGACATCGTCCGGTGCAATGAGTCTTTCGAATATAACGTCGGTGAGATAGGATACGCAATACAGTAGTGGTACGCCATTGTAATCATGTTTGATGCACTCGGGATATTTATGGTCGAATACACATCTGTAGCAGTAAGGATATGGAACATGGTAGACTTCCGGTATCAATCCGGAGAAATGCGCGCGCTGAACCTTCTTGCTTCCCGACATCGTCATGCCGGCAAAGGTACGGCCGTGAAAAGCGCCAAGGAAACTTATCATTCTTGGCCGTCTCGTGAAGCAGCGGGCGATCTTGAGTGAAGCCTCAACCGCCTCGGCGCCCGAGCTTCCGAAATACACCCTTTTGTCATAATCGCCGGGTGTTATTTCAATCAACTTTTCGGCCAGTTCGATCTGCGGAGTGTAGTAGAAATCGGCGCCAGAAATATGGATGAGTTTACGGATTTGTTCTTCGACTGCAGATATGACGTCGGGGTGGCAGTGCCCGGTGCCAACTACGGCAAAGCCAGCGCCGAAATCGAGATACGTCTTGCCGTCGACATCGGTTACGTTTGCCCCTTGAGCGTGATCCACAACCAGTGGAATTTCACTGGTGCGGGTGTGCGCCCCGAACATGATTTTTTGGTCCCGATCAATGATCGCTCGGGCCTTTTTGCTTATTTCTGGAGAGTTGTATTTGATCATGCGTTGCTGCTCCTTTTATCCATGAATATTTGTATGTCTGTGGGTCATAGTTCCAGCAACTTCAATCCGGTATTCTCATCCAGGCGACGGGTTAGTGGTTTGTCGAAAGGAAAAAGAATAATTTCAAGGGTTGCTTGCACCACGCCTTCGAACAGGTGTCCGCCAAACGCCTGAAATTCCTTGTTAGTGATCGTAGCATGACAGTGGACCGTGATTTGACCATCGACTACAGAAATATTGCCGACAAGATTCGTGAATTCGTATTCATCTTCAAATCTCTTCTTAACGTAATTCTTCTGGTGGGCGTCAAAAAACCCCAGTTCAAGATTCTTTCCAACACCCAGACCGTAGAAGAATGCACCTTCGATCCCGGCACGCTGAATGCCTTCTCTTAGTGCCGAGATTATTTCTTCATTTTTCTCGAGACGAATCACCCAATTATTATTAAATTTTTTCATCTTCATTTACAACTCCTATTATGCTGGCTGGTACTACGTGCTCCTGTATTGTGCTAATCTATTAGCCCCAGCCACGGGCCGAGCAGGAACTGTATTCTGCCAATTAGAAGGCTGACTCTTGCCATTACCGTATAACCGAATGAAGCACCGAAACCTATCATGATGAAGATAATGCCGAGTCTTGAGGTGTGACCGAGAATGCCCTTGTGTTCTTTTGAGAAGAAAAAGTAGATGAGCGTACACGCAACACCGACCAGGATAATGACCGCCCAGATGCCGGTTGCCGTGTCTGAGAAGGTTGCTGGTGTCACTACGGTTCCCTCGAGTTGCCTGAGAACATCGGCCTGGAAATACGCGGGTATGGAAAGTCCTGCACCCCACCCAATGGTGAATCCGATCGGGATCCGCACGAGCCACGCTATCCTGGGTATGAATCTGGCAAAGTACATAAGCCCCAATAGAAGCGGCACGATGTAGATGAACTGTCCGGCGCTCAGCGGTTCAAAGAGATTCGGTTTCAACGCATTCTGCCAATAATAGACGATATAGTATCCGTTTGCCACCCCGACGAAAAGATGTTCGCCAAACTTGTAGAACGGATTATCTTTATACAGAAACGAGAATATCATCAGGGTTAAGATCGCGCCTATCCAGATCCAGGGATCACTACTCATTGGTTGCACCATCGATTACGGTGATTGAAGCTTGATTGCAGTGATGAAAAGAATTGACTGTCATTTACGTGTCGCTTTCTGGCGGCGTGAGAAGAAATAACCAACGTTACCGAGAATTATGAAGACCATTATCAGAATGTGGATCATCGACTGGGAATTCATGCCGGTCTCGGCGTTTCCAAGAGTGCGCGCATAACCATGTTCGAGCACCAGCTTTTCGTACTCCGCAGCCCCCTTCATACCCGACATCAATCCGGAGACCTGGCCGGTTTGCACGAATGGATAGTACTGCGGCGCCATGACCGCGGTAAGACCGGCGCCGACCTTAACCCCGTATCGCGTCTGAGGGTAGCGTATCCAGTCGATCGGATAGTCAGCCGAAGCAAGAATGACAACAATGGCAACGTTCTTGTAGTTCTTCACGATTTGCATGAGCGGCAGCGAGTCAATGAGATTGCCAAAATAATCCCGCGGAAAGACACCCGATATCGCCTCGCCCATATCCAGTTGTGCCGCGATCCTTCCGGATTTCCAGCCAAGGTATACGTAGTCAACGCCGTAGGTGAGCGAGTCTTCTTTCCGCTGAGCCAAGCTATCTATTTCATGTGCGACCGAAACCAGGGCATCGACCGCAAGACCGGGCGCTTCCGGGTCGAATGAGAGTCCAACGACTGGAATATCGCGGGCAAAGCAGTGCTTGAGTATCGCTTTTGCCATTGGATGGCATTCGGGCTGGGTCTGCGGTGAATAGTCAAATGAAATCATCACTGCCTTTTCTCTCGGTGGGACCGATTCAATAAAATCAAATAATCTCTGGGTTTGAGGCATGACCTTCTGAGGAATAGTGACCTTGACGAAAAATGGCAGTATCACAAGCACGGTCAGGAGTAGATAAATGATGCGCCGGTCGATCGTCGTGATCCGGTCGTACCACTTCATTCTTTTCCTCCAAGCCATGAGCGTTCGATCCCCAGGATTATCTTCAGCGCCGTAGCGATCGAACCGAACGCAACGCCGAGGAGGATACCTCGCTGTGAGGCCATGTTAGGCACCTTCATTATCCACTCGGCAAATGCAGGGAATCTCGGATGAATATACTGTCCAAAGGGCATGAAACCGATCATTACGATGAATGCCGATACCAGCAGTAACGTTGCTTCAAGGCTTCTGGCGCGAAAGGACCGGTACGCGGCTGATGCCATGTAGTACGCCAGAAGAGCGAACATCGTTCCGCCCAGAGGAGCCATGATATTGAGATAAATCCTCTGGTACAGTGAGTCAGGGTCTATTCCCCAGGCAAGACCAATGACCGCCATGGTAACCATGCCGACCAGGGTCACGATACTGTATTGCCAGTCTTCTTTTTTCCTCCTGATCTTATTCCCGTGGTGGCGAATGAGATTGCCGATGGCGAGGACCAGGGCAAAAGCCATTAAGACTATGATCCATTTATAGATCACACTGCTGAATTCTAGTGATGTTGGATGCGGGATGAAAAATTGGACGATCATGGAGATCCCCATGACAAAACAGATCGCGAGCGGAATTTTACGTTTCATTGTACCCTCAATACCGGAAGTAAATTGATGCTAAAGAAGGAAATCACAGTGAAACTCAATAAGATCACCAGGACGATGAGTTTTCCGTAATCTTGTGCTTTCAAAGATCCCAGCAGCAGTGGTTCCCTGGACAGATATGCGCTGGCAGCATATAGTTCTTCACCAATGAGCGTGTAGTCACATGCCGTAACAAAAAATGGCAGCTGCAATACCGAGTCGGTGCCCGCGATCTGAAATGCACCGGTTTGTGAACCTGTTTCCGCCATGATCAACGATTCGGCCCAGAATCGACCGATAAAGAAATTCGTGGCTGGTTTGTCGCGCATCATGATGCCGGTGATTGCGGCAGCAAAGCCAAATTGGGCCTCGGTAACGTAGCGTACGTACTCGTCTTTGAATTTTTCCGGACTACCTTCAGAAATAAAGGCTTCTTTGACTACCTCTTTTGAGACTGTATAGGTTACCGACCATCTGTTGGGAACGATCAGCGCCGTGTCGTAGCGGGCGACCTTTTTCGCGACTTCGCCAAGGATATTCATTGAAGCGATAGTAGCAGTCCAGTCAATGTCACCAAGACCGGGCACATAGAGTATCGGTCTGCCCATCTCGGTGGCCCGGCCAACTGCCTCGTCTACCGCCGCAAGCCCGGCAATTTTGCGGATGAAAAGGCCTTTACCCGAGCGTGCTTTGGTGACAAAATAGGCAACCATCGCCGTGAAAACTCCAATAGCAACGAGCACATTTATCCGACCCTTGTGAAACACTTGTGGTGACGAAACAACCGGGTTGCTCGGAGCAGAGTGGAATACTTCATCGTCCATGACCGCGGCAACAACGTACTCATATGGTACACCATCCTGTGCATTCTCGTCCTCGAAAGTACCGACGCCGCGCACCGTTGAACCAATTTTCTCATATTCTGTTTCTATGGCAGATCGTTCTCTTTTTAATATGATGTAGCCATCGATCAGAGAATCGTCAACCGAAAGAGCCCAGCTAAGAGAAATCGTGGAACCCGCGTCGTTGGGTCTGTCATGGGCTATGACATCATTTGGGGGAGATAGGCTGAGTAGAATCAGCATAAATGTCACAGCGTATTATACACGAAAAAGCAGTTATGTCAACCTGGCGCGCCAGCGGATCATACGCGGTCAGTGTATCCTGAGCAGCGGGAGCAGGTTGATTCCCAAAAAAGCCAGGATCGTAAACCCTGCGAGTATCACGAGTGCGATAAGCTTTCCGTAATCCTGTGCCTTGAGTGATCCGAGCAGGATCGGTTCGCGCGACAGATATGCGCTTGCGGCGTACAGTTCTTCGCCCATCAGCGTGTAATCGCATGCGGTCACAAAGAATGGTAGCTGCAGCACCGAATCGGTGCCGGCAATCTGAAAGGCGCCTGTTTGCGCGCCGGTTTCTGCCATGATCAATGATTCAGCCCAGAATTTACCCACGAAGAAGTTGGTTGCGGGTTTTTCACGAGTCATTATGCCGTTGACCGCAGCAGCAAAACCAAACTGAGCCTCGGTCACATAGCGCACATAATCTTCCTTGAACTTTTCTGGTCTACCCTCGCTCACAAAGGATTCTTTGACAACCTCCTTTGAGACGGTATATACGATAGACCAGGTGTTCGGTACGATGAGCTTTGTGTCATATAAGGCGATCTTTTTCGCCACCTCACCAAGAATGTTCATCGAGGCAATAGTCGCGGTCCAGTCGATATCTCCGAGACCTGGTACGTACAGTATCGCCCTGCCCATTTCTGTAGCCCGGCCAATAGCTTCTTCAACGGCTGCCAGCCCGGCGATCTGCCGGATGTAGAGATTCTTGCCGGAGCGTGCTTTGTACACGAAGTACGCGAGTAATAGCGTAAAAATGATCAGTGCGGCGAGGACATTGATCCTGCCGGTGTGGAACAACTGGGGTGCCGAAGTCACAGCGTTGCTCGGCCCTGAAGGGTATTGTATTCCGTCGATCACGGAGACTACGAGGTAGGTGTAAGTGGTACCATCTTTTGCTTCGTCATCTTCAAATGTTGACACACCCTTTATAGTGGAACCGATTCGTTGATATGACGTATCCGATGCCGCCTTTCTCATTACGACATAATTCTCTACCAGTGAATCGAGTGATGGAAGGGTCCAGCTGACTTTTATGGCCGAACCCGCATCATTAGGTTTATCTGCCGCCCTGATGCCACTCGGTGGTGCGGCGGACGTGGAGACGTAGGTGGAGTGGAACAAGACGATGATCAGAAATACCACATACTATTGTACCGAAAGCGCATATTGTGTCAATTATGAACCAGTTGACTTTAACGCCCAGCCGTTTATAATACGCCTATGAGAATTCTGGTAACCAGTGCTTTGCCGTATGCCAATGGTGATATTCATCTCGGCCACCTGGCAGGCGCTTATTTGCCCGCTGATATCTACGTTCGTTACCAGCGATTGAAGCGGCGCGATGTCATTTATATTTGCGGCACTGACGAACATGGTGTGCCGGTTACCATAAGCGCCGAGAAGCAGGGTAAGACCCCCCGCGAGATCGTTGATCGATACTACAAATCGATCAGCGAATCCTTCAAGGATTTCGGGATGACGTTCGACAATTTCTCGCGGACGTCGCTTCCCGTGCATCACCGGCTGGCACAGGACTTCTTTTCCAGGATATATGAGAAGGGTTTCATATACCCCCGGAATATTGAGCAATTCTATTGTGTCCATTGTAAGAGGTTCTTGCCGGATCGATACGTCGTTGGGAAGTGCCCGAAATGCGGCAACGAAGGGGCGCGCGGCGATCAGTGCGAGGCGTGCGGTCACTGGCTTGAACCATTTGAATTGATCGAACCGCGCTGCCAGATATGCGGTAATGCGCCGCAAAAGACCCAGACCAGACACTGGTATTTCAAGCTGTCCGAGTTTCAGGATAAACTGAGCGATTGGATCGCGGGCAAGAAAGACTGGAAAGAGACCGTTTTGACATTTGTCCAGGGGTGGTTACGCGAGGGTCTGCAGGACCGGCCGATCACGAGGGACCTGGCGTGGGGTGTTCCGGTACCGCTGGAGGAAGCAAAGAATAAGGTGCTCTACGTTTGGTTTGATGCTCCGATCGGCTATATCTCATCGACGATCGAAATGTCTCAGAAACAGGGTAAGCCAGATCTCTGGAAAGACTACTGGCTTGATCAGAACACGAGTCTCGTACACTTTATTGGCAAGGATAACATTGTGTTCCATGCTTTGATATGGCCCGCCATGCTCATGGCATACGGTGACTATGTTCTGCCGTCGGACATACCGGCGAATCAGTTCCTCAACTTGGAAGGGGGAAAATTCTCGACATCAAAGGACTATGCAATATGGCTGCCAGATTTTTTGAAGGAATTCAAAGCTGATTCACTGCGTTATGCTTTGACCCGTAATGCACCGGAGGCACGCGATACCGATTTCACATGGCGGGATTTTCAGGTATGGCATAACAATGAATTGGCCGACATACTTGGTAATTTTGTCAATCGCACCCTTACTTTCATAAAGAAGTACTACGGTTCTTCGGTACCAGAGGCGTCTTCTTTTGGTGAAAGTGATAATCGAATATTCGATTTGCTCAAACAGGCACCGGAAAAGATCGGGGCCAGGGTCGAGCATTTTGAATTCAAGAACGGGCTTCAAGAAGTCATGAAAATAGCCCAGGAGGGTAACCGCTATTTCGACCATGAGGAGCCCTGGTCAACGCGGAAAAAAGACCCGGCAGCGTGCGCAAGGACGATCAACGTGTGCATGAGAATCGTAACCGCTCTTTCTTCTTTAATCGATCCATTCATGCCTTACACGTCACAACGCATAAAGGATATGATACAACTTTCGCCGGGTAGCTGGGATGACATTGCCCGAGCACAATATGCGCCATCGGTCGGGGAGACCTCTATCCTCTTCGATAAGATCGGTGATGATGTTATCAGATTGCAGACTGACAAGTTGAGAAAGGGAATGATCGATCTGGATTATTTTTCGAAAATCTCGCTGAAGAGCGCCAAGGTTTTAACTGCAGAACGTGTTGAAGGCAGCAAGAATCTGATCAAATGCCAGGTCGAGGTCGGTGATGAGAAGAAGCAGATCGTTGCCGGAATCGGGAAGGACTACGATCCCCAAGATCTTTTGGGCAAGATCATTGTCATTGTTGACAATCTGGAGCCGGCAAAGATACATGGTGTTCTTTCCGAAGGGATGCTTTTGGCATCGGTGGATGAGAAAGGTGTTGTCATCATTACAACTGATAAAGCAGTAACTCCAGGTACCCAGATACGCTGAGCACGTACATCGAGTCTCAATAAATGATATCGTCCCGGTATATTAAATGGTAGATACACATTGTCACCTTATAGATCCCCAGTTCATGAAAGACCTTGATGCGGTTCTGAAGAGGGCCCGGGAGGCTGGTGTTAGCAAGATCGTCAACGCCGGATACGACACGGAGACAAGCGGGCAGGCGGTTCTGATGGCGCGCCATTACCCGTGGCTTCTGCCGGCCGTGGGGATCCATCCCAATGAAGCGGCTGACCAGTCGATAAAGGAGATGGGCAGGATCAGAGACCTGCTCGTAAATGATGATGTTGTAGCGATCGGCGAGACGGGGTTGGACTACTATCGTGATTTCTCACCGCGGGAGGCACAAAAGGAGTTATTCCGTCTGCATATTGCTCTGGCAAAAGAAAGGCACTTGCCCATCTTGATCCACACCAGAAATTCAGTCGAGGATGCAATTGCGATACTCAAACTCGAGGATTATCATCATGGAGTATTCCATTGCTACAGTGGAAGTTACGAGCAGGCTAAAAGGATTATTGATATTGGTTTTTATGTAAGTTTTGCCGGAGTGTTGACTTTCTCACGGCGGGCCCGTGAAGTAATCAAGCAGTTGCCAATAGATCGTCTGCTCCTCGAGACCGATGCGCCGTTTCTCTCGCCGGCAGGGCACCGGGGAAAACGAAATGAGCCGGGCTTTATTCTTGAAACGTTTCGAGTTGCCGCCGATATTCTGAATATGTTGCCAGAGAAGCTCGAAACGATTCTGGATAGAAACGCCCGGTTGCTATTCGCCTTCGATGATTAAATCCGTGTGAGAAGAGAGATGCTGGGGCAACATTTTCTTAACAGCACAAGGGTTGCTGAAAGGATCGCCCGCGCCGCCGAGGTCAAGGACGAGTTGGTCGTTGAGATCGGTCCGGGTAAGGGTATCCTGACCAGGCAGCTGGCAATCCTCGCCAAGAAGGTGATTGCAGTGGAGATCGACGGTCGTCTGGCAAGATTTCTGGAGGATTCGAGAATACCACGCGTAGATGTTTTACACCTCGATTTCCTGAAGGTCAATCTTCGTGATTTTGGTCACGCTGTCGTCGTCGGCAATATTCCGTACGGCATTAGTTCTCTGATCATCGAAAAATTGATCGGGAGTAAGAATTTTGTGAAGAAAGCTCTGTTGACCGTCCAGAAAGAGTACGGGTCAAAGATAGTCGCAGCGCTGGGCCATCGGGGGTACGGCCACTTGTCAATTTGCGCAAACTATCACTTTGAGATTCGCAGGCTATTTTCCGTTCCCGCGAGGTACTTTACACCCAGCCCCAAGGTGAGCTCCGTCGTTGTTGCACTTCAACCCAAGAAAGGTATATTCGACGAGATCAACGAAGGGGAGTTTTTTGAATTTGTCGCCGGTGTATTCCGCTACCGGCGTAAATCATTGAAAAATGCCATCCTGAAGCATCTGCGATGGTTACCCGATGGAGCGGACCACGATCTTCTTGCCAAGCGGCCACAGGAACTGAGTATCATTGATTTTTACCGGATATACCAGTTGATTTTGGAAAAGCGGTGAAAAAACATACGGTAATAATAAAACAGAACGATGATCTTCAGACATCGGTCAGTGAGATATTCGAATGTCTGGGATGGAACGACTTGAAGACGAAGAACGTGCTCGTCAAACCCAATATGCTGAGGGCGGCGTACCCTGATGAGTGCGTAGTGACAAATCCGCGTCTTGTTGAAGAAACCGTGTCGTTTCTGATGGCGGCGGGTGCAGAGGTGATGGTGGGCGACAATCCAATGCCTGATACCAGGTTCCCGAATGTTAGCGATGTCGCCGACTACTGTGGTTTCACCGAAGCATCGAGGGGTACGTTCAGGAACATCGGTAGATACACAAGGAAAGTGAAAAGACCGAAGAATCTGCTCAAAGAATTCTATGTTTCGAGAGAAGTGTTCGATTGTGATCTGCTGGTTTCATTGCCTAAGTATAAGAGCCACGAGTTGGTCACAATGACCATGGCAGTCAAAAACCACTTCGGGATAATCCCCGGTGGCCTCAAGCCATACGTGCACTCACTGTTCCCTGGTATCGAAGATTTCAGCAAAGTTCTGGTTGAGATATACGAAACAAGGGTACCCGATATCATCATCGTTGATTGTCTTGATGTTGTTGATGCCAAGGGGAGGAGACATCGGCCAGGCATGTTGGTCGCGGGTGATAGCGGTCATGCAGTCGATTTTGCATGTGCCCTGATGGCTGGTGTAGACCCGCTGCGAGTGCCGACGATCAGAATTGCACGCGATGCGGGTCTCTTCGATCCAGAAATGATAACGTATGTTGGTGAACTTCGAAGGATCAACGGTTTCAGCTTGCCTCTTGTATTCCCTTTTCGCAGCGCAGTGGTGGAGTTTGTCGCCCGCATATTGTACAGGATATGGCTGGGGCGCATCCCTGTCATCGATCCCGCGGCGTGCACGAAATGCCTATCGTGTGAGAACGTCTGTCCGCCACGGGCGATTAAGGGGCAGCATATAGATTATAATAAATGCATAAAATGCTACTGCTGCGTCGAGGTCTGCCCCACCAGGGCGATAAGAAACAAATCCAGATTGCTGGGCCGTGATTAGTGTACGAGTACTGATGTCACATTGACACCGTCTGAAGCTCATGTATAATTGATTAGCCATGGAGCTCTTCTTCGAAAAAATAATGAGTCGGCGTAACTTCCTGAAGAAATGTGGTCTGCTGACGATGAGCGGATTGGTCATATCAAAATTGACGAGGTTTGGCCAGGCACAGGAAGCCAAACTCGGGTATGTTGAGGCGAAAAAAGCCAAGTACTACTCACGCTTGCCGGATAGCCGGGTTCAATGCACGCTCTGTCCACGCTCATGTATAGTAGGCAGCGGCCAGCGTGGTTTTTGCCGGGTTCGGGAGAACCGTGAAGGAGAATACTACACTCTGGTGCATTCGAACCCGTGTGCAGTGCACATTGATCCAATCGAGAAAAAACCTCTATTTCATTTCTTCCCTGGAACCGCAGCTTTGTCGATCGCGACCGCAGGATGCAATTTCACATGCAGAAATTGCCAGAACCATGACATTTCACAGGCGCGTCCTGATGACACGGTGAATGTGAAGCTTACACCGGAGGACGTTGCCGAATTGGCGCTCAAGTATGAAACACCTACCATTGCCTATACGTACACAGAACCAACAGTATTCTACGAGTATATGCTCCAAACGGCGAGGATCGCACGCCGCAAGGGCGTGCTGAGCATATATCATTCCAACGGCTATATAAGTAAGGAAGCGCTCAGCGAACTTGCGCAGCACCTGGACGGCGCGAACGTTGATCTCAAGGGATTCAGCGATTCTTTCTACCGGGAGATCACCGGAGGGACTCTGGCTCCGGTTCTCGAATCTTTGAAGATATTGAAGAAGAATAATGTGTGGCTTGAGATTACCAATCTCATTATACCGACGAAGAACGATTCCGATGCTATGATCACGGATTTGTGTCAGTGGGTGAGTACTGAATTGGGCAGTGAGACACCCGTTCATTTTTCCCGTTTCTACCCGCAGTACAAACTGCAGAATCTGCCACCGACACCAGTTGAAACCCTGAGAAAAGCCGCCGAGATCGCACGTGCAAGCGGTCTGGATTACGTGTATATAGGAAACGTTCCAGGTGTCTCGGAGGAGAACACCAATTGTCCCGAGTGTGGTAAGCGGATAATCGGACGCACCGGATACCACGTGAATTCATATGAGCTGGATGCTGGGCGCTGTAGATTCTGTGAAACGGAGATTGCCGGTCGATGGCCGTCATGACGAGTGTATGATGTTTGTTACTATTATGTAGTTATACATATTACACTCTAATTAATTTGCCCTTGACAGAATATTGAATATGTATAGAATAAACGTATGACAGAACGGCAACTGAATGAATCGCTGGCTAGCGGTGAAATCCACAATCAGTATCTGCTGATCGGAGACGAACCAATACTGCTCGAACGTGCCCTCACCTCTATCAAAGAGAAGATCAAGGTTGAAGAGCCATTCGATTTGGATTCTTTCTCGTTGCCTGATGCCGGACTCGACGATATCATGGCGAAATTGTTTCTTATGCCGTTCGGATCGGACCGGAGGTTGGTTGTGGTTAAGGGTCTCGATGACTTACCGGATGGCGAGCAGGAAGATTTTGACAGGGCGGTTTCCAGTAGTAAATCGAGCAACTGTTTGGTGCTTATATATCGGCTTGACAAAGATGCCACCGCCAAAAAACGAGCATTGACAAAATTGGAGAGACGATTTATGCATGCAGAGCATGTGGTCCTGGGGACCGAGCAAGGCAAAGTTAGAAAATGGATACAATCGGCGATCAATCGTGACAATCTGAAACTTGGTGGTGTAATGGTCACATATCTTGAGAACGAATTCGGTAATGATGTCACGGGGCTCAAGCATGAATTAGATAAGATCAAGAATTACCTTCACGAGGCGGGTAGTATCGATTCCAACGGAATGAAGGATTTGGCAAAAGGCCTCTGCGATCTGACCAAGTACGAGATGGTCAATTCGTTCATGAACGGCAGTTCTGATGCTCTCCAGGTTTTTGAGGAACTGCAGACGACTTCACCGAAGAGTGCCATGTTGGTTGACGCCCTGGCAAGGGGAATAGTGAATCGGGCGCGCCGGAAGGATGGTGTAACACACACAAACCGGACAGCACTTGTAGACGTTGTAGCGCAATTGGCTATGATCGACAGGAAGGTTAAGACGAGCTCCATTTTTGAGCGTCTTTCAATGGAGCTTTTTATCCTGCAAAATGCAGGTGCTTTTAAGAATGGAGTAAGATATGGAAGATAAGATGTCTCTTTTGAAAAGACTCCAGGCGCAACGCAGTGACGTTCTCAGCAAGCTGAACCGTATCGAGAATAAGAAATCTTCGGTTAGCGCTGAGGTATATGATAAAGTGAGAAAAGAGTATGCCGATAAGTTGAAAGCCATTGATGAACAGCTGGGCAGCCATATCGACGTAGTGACCGAGGAGATACAGCGACTCAAGGAACAGGAGTCAGAAATATCCAGGAGGATGAAGGAAACGAAATTCAAGATGGAAGAAGTGGAGCTGCGATATTCGATCGGTGAGTATGATGAAAGCGCATTCAAGAAGGTAAAGGCAGAGGACGATGCGCGAATGAAGCAATTCGACGAAGAACTGAAGCGAACGCGAGATAGCATTCAATACTATAGCTCTTTCATAGAGGGTAAAGAGCCCCAAGCCGCGGCTCCGCAGCCGAGCACGGAGCCGGCAAAAGAAGAAACAGGACTCACGATCGATGAGCATATCTTAGAGGAAAAATTGCCCGAGGAAGAGGTTGCTCTTGAAGAGTTGCTTTCGGAAGAGGAAGCATTGAAACCCGACGTCGCTGCGGAGGGGGAGCAAGGACAGAAGGTCGAGCAGGAAAAAGGCGTGGCGTGTCCCAAGTGTAATCATATCAATACCGCCGATTCATGGTATTGCGAGAAATGTGGCGCTGAGATACTTGGTGCATCTGGGTCATCGTAGATAGAGTTATCCTCATAATTTGAAATGCAGCTTGACCATTATAAAATAGAGAAAAAATGGCAGGACTACTGGAACAAGAAGGGTCTGTTCCGAACCAATGAGAATCCCAGGAAGAAGTTCTATAACCTGGTGATGTTCGCTTATCCATCCGGCGACATACACATGGGGCATTGCAGGAACTATGTTATCGGTGATGTATACGCCCGCTATCTTATGAGAAAGGGTTTTGATGTCTTGCATCCATTTGGATGGGATGCCTTTGGGTTGCCGGCCGAGAACCAGGCGATAAAGATCGGCGTCCATCCAGAAAAATGGACTTTAGAAAATATCCGCACCTCCGATGAATCATTAAAATTGCTTGGTATCAGCTATGATTGGGATCGCGAAATTATCACCTGCCTGCCCGATTATTATAAATGGACACAATGGATGTTCCTGCTACTATACAAGCGAGGACTGGCCTACAAGAAGGAGGCATATGTCAACTGGTGCCCCGGCTGTCAGACAGTGCTTGCCAATGAGCAGGTCGTAGACGGTATATGCTACAGATCCAACTGTCGGGCAGTCATTGAAAAACGAAAGCTGAACCAGTGGTTTTTCAAGATCACGGAATATGCTGATAGACTGCTGGAGGGCTTGGAGCTGCTGGATGCCTGGCCGGATAATGTAAAGGCAATGCAGCGTAATTGGATCGGAAAAAGTCTGGGATGTGACATAGTCTTCAGTGTCATGGGCCATGACATCAGTTTCAGGGTGTTTACGACCAGGCCAGATACAATATATGGAGTTACGTTCATGTCGGTCGCTCCCGAGCATCCGGCAGTCGATGAACTTGTTAGGGGCACGAGGTTTGAGGCTACGGTGAGACATTATACGCAGGATGCGGCAAAAAGGACCGAACGCGAGCGTATCGAAAAGACAAAAGATGGTGTCGCTACGGGATGTTACGCGATCAACCCGGTGAACGGCGAGAAAGTGCCGATATTCGTTGCCGACTACGTTCTTCCCGAATATGGCAGCGGTGTTGTCATGGGCGTCCCGGCTCACGACGCTCGTGATTTTCAATTCGCGAGGAAGTACGATCTGCCGGTCCGGGTTGTGATAAATCCGCCCGATTCTGAATTGGACGCAGGAGCGATGGAGGAGGCTTACGAGGAACCGGGCATCATGGTAAACTCCGGAGAATTCTCAGGGCTCGACACGCCCGCAGGCGCGAAGGCGGTCACTGATTTCCTGGCTGAGAAGAATGCGGGTGGAGAGAGCGTGAACTACCGCTTAAAGGATTGGCTCATCTCACGGCAGCGTTACTGGGGCGCGCCGATTCCAATTGTCTATTGTGAGAGGTGTGGTATGGTCCCGGTACCAGAGGATGACCTGCCAGTTTTGTTGCCCAAAGAAATCGCGGATTTCGTGCCTAAGGGAAGATCGCCGCTCGCAGCGGTCGAGAGTTTCATGAATACGGACTGCCCGAAATGCGGCGGGAAAGCAACACGCGATGCAGACACAATGGATACCTTTGTATGTTCCTCGTGGTATTTCCTGCGATATCTGGATGCCAGTAATGACAGGCAATTTTGTGCTAGAGACAAAGCAGACCGCTGGCTTCCTATTGACCAATATATCGGAGGTGGCAGTGAACACGCTACGGGCCATCTAATATATTTCCGGTTTTTCACAAAAGTTCTCCATGACGCGGGATATATCTCGATCGATGAGCCGGCGATCAACCTGTTCAATCTGGGGATGGTTTTGAAGAATGGCGAGGTCATGTCCAAGTCCAAGGGCAACGCGATACCCGTGCGTCAGTTCGTGAACAAGCACGGTGCAGATGTTGCCCGCCTCACCATACTCTTCGCCGCACCCCCGGAGCGGGAAATGGAATGGAGCGACGAGGGGGTCACCGGTGCAGAGCGTTTTATGCAGCGCATGTATCGCTTGGCCGCCGAAAATGCAGAAATGATCAGGGATAAACGGCCGTCCCGCGTTTCGAAGGAAAGCGAGGACCTCTATATAAAGATCAATCAAACGCTGGCGAAGGTGACGAGTGATCTGGAGTCTTTTAAGTACAATACGGCGATCGCAGCACTTTGGGAACTAATGAACGCGCTCTACGGTGCGTCTGCGCGTGATGAGGTTTTCGGATACGGAGTTTATGCGATGATCCATATGCTATCACCGTTCGTTCCTCATATGGCCGATGAGTTATGGTCATCGGTCCGTGGCGAGGGCAGCCTCGTCGAGCAGGCATGGCTCGAAACCGATGATCGATATGCGGAAAGTAAAACTAAAACAATAGTGATCCAGATAAACGGCCGGGTCCGTTCTCATATCGAAGTTGCCGGCACGATATCTGAGGAAGAGTTGAGAGATAAAGCTCTTGAGGACGGTCACGTGATGCGCCATCTCGAAGGAAAGAGCATCAAGAAAACGATCTATGTTCCGGGCAAGATATTCAATATAGTTGTGGCATGATGTAGTGTTTTTTATAAAAGGAGGAAGAATGAAGAAGGTTAAGAGGAGAAAGAAGAAGATGAAGGTTATGAAGAAAAAGAAGAAGAAGCCTTCAATCAGGGAACTAACGATTGATATATTGAAGAAGAGCAGGAAACCTTTGCATTATCGTGAAATCACCAAGCGCTTGAAGAAACGCGGTTATCGATTCCACCGCAAAGATCCTGAGCGTTCCGTTTATATAATTATCAACCGTTATCCAAAGATCTTCAAGAAGACAAAACCTGCAACCTACAAACTAAGATAGAAGAAGAGGGGGCTTATGCCCCCTCTTCTTTTTTACTTCTCTGGTGTCGCAAACACCTTCATCTTGTTGGCATATCCGACGAGCCGCTGTGCGACGCGGAAGTTGATGCTGTTTTTCTCAAAACCTGTTTTCAACCTTTTGCCGGCCTTTATCCCGGTGAGGAGTTCGATGCCTTCATCAATCGTCTTCACCGCGTAGATGTGGAATTTCTTTGAGGTTACGGCATCCACGATCTCTTGTTTTAACATCAGGTCCTCGACATTCGCGTGGGGAATGATTACTCCTTGTTTACCCGTCAGCCCTTTGGCTTTGCACACCTCATAAAAACCTTCGATCTTCTCGTTCACTCCGCCAATCGCCTGAACCTCACCATTCTGATTGACCGACCCTGTGACTGCCAGTGCCTGCTTGAGTGGCACGTCGGCGAGCGCGGAGAGTATTACATAGACTTCGGCGCTTGATGCTGAGTCGCCATCAACCTCACTGTATGATTGCTCGAAGCCAAGCGTAGCATCTATCGCCATCGGTTGGTCTTGTGCATAACGTGATCTCAAGAAACCGCTCAGTATCAGAACACCTTTGTTGTATGTCCGGCCGCCCAGGTTCGCTTCACGCTCGATGTTTATTATGCCTGCCTTTCCGAGCGATGTCTTGGCTGTGATACGCACGGGCCGTCCGAACGTATAGTTGCCCAATTGATATATCGAGAGGCCATTTAACTGTCCGACTGCTTGGCCTTTAGTGGCAATCATCAGGATGTCGTTGTCGATCATCTCCTGGAGCTTGTCCTCATACATGTTCATACGCTTGCGCCAGCAGTGAATTGCCTTCTCGACGTCTTCGCCGCGCACGTCTTTTTTGTTGGCCTGCCGCGCCCAGTAATCCGATTCTCTGATCGTATCGGCGATGATATTGAACCTTGTGCTGAGTTTGTTTTTCCGTCCCGCCACGCGGACGCTATATTCAACGATCTCGGCGATTGCTTCTTTGGAGAATGGCAGCAGTGATTCACCATCGCATATCGATTTGACAAAAGATGCATACTCGTTGATGTTTCTTGTATTCTTGTCCATTACGACGTCGAAATCGGCTTTCACTTTAAAGATTTTTTTGAAATCTTCATCCTGGTGCAGGAGCAGGTAGTAGAGCATTTGGCTGCCGATCATGACGACTTTCACGTCTATCGTAATTGGTTCGGGTTTCAACGCAGAGGTGTTGAACATATAGAAGGGATCAAATACCTGGATATCTATAACACCGTTGCGCAGGGTTCTCTTTAATGCCTGCCAGACACCGGGCTCGATCAACGCGTCAAACGCGTTGACTATCAGATAGCCGCCATTGGCGCGGAGCAGTGAGCCGGCTTTGATGTTAAGAAAGTCGCTAGTCATGACACCGGGCAATACCGTCTGTCGTTCAATGGTGCCAAACAGATTCTTATAATTAGGATTCGTTTCGAAGATGATCGGTACATCCTTGATCTCTGAATTATCGACGATGACATTTGCATTGTACTCCCTGAATTCGTCTTCCTTGTTATCTTTTTTGAGAAATCTTTCCAGGTTGGACATTATCGCGTCAAGCACATCAACGAGATAATCAGCGATTTTGTCACCCGGGAACTTTCTCTTGATATCGTCGACAAGATTAGCCACGACGGGTTTGACCATCCACTCGTTGAGTTTCTCCAGTTCACCATTGGCAACTTCCTGGATATCTTTTATCTGACTGTAGATCTTGGCCATGTCGACTTCCAGGGTACGGATCTTGTCGATGATCTGCTTATACTCTTCTTCGGATATCTTACCATCCTTTATCAATTTTTCTGTTTCCTCGAGGCTGGTTGGTTTGCCTTCGATCATCGGTACAATTGCCGGGCGCACATAGGGCCCCATCTGTATCGTTGTTAGCTTCAAACCCTGTTTTTCGACTTCCTGCTCAAATTCCTTGAGTAATGCGCGATGTTTATTGCCGTATTTCTCAATTATCTTTTGTTTTCTCTTTTGGTATTCTTCGCTGTCGAATACATCCGGGATGTTTGTCTTTAAGCCGCGGATGAGTCTTTCAAGCGCCTGCTTGAATTTTTTACCCATGCCGCCTGGCAGCTCGATGAGCTTCGGCATGTCCGGGTTTTTGAAATTATTGACATAGAGCAAATCTTTGAGTTCTCCCTTGACTTTCAGATCATCCAGCAGCTTGGTGATCGCGGTGGTGCGGCCGGTTCCTACGGGTCCCGTGATGAATATGTTATACCCCGGATATTTCACGTTGAGTCCGAGCTTGATAGCATCGATCGCCCTTGGCTGTCCGATGATCCATTCGCAGGAACTGACTTCTTTCAAGTGCCTGAATTTGAGCAATTTTGCGTCGCATTGCCAGCGCAGTTGGGCTGGTTTTAACTCCAAACCTTTGGCCATATATCCTCCTTCAATAGACGTACGGTCGGTTCAATTAATGTTGAATAAGATAGCTAAATACGTTTTTCCAACTCTGGCCAAGTATATTGAAAATGGAATCGGTGTCAACTGACTGCAAGGGGGCATTCGGGGCAAAATGTCGAAAGTTCTACGGGCGTTTTTTCTATTGTTGACACCCACGCATCTTTGACTATAATTACCCTGTCCTGTTCGAAAGGAGGAAATAATGGAAAAAATCACAATTAGTGTAATTAAGGCTGACATCGGCGGTTATGTGGGGCATTCCAGTATGCATCCCAATATCCTGACCAATGCCATGCAATCACTCGAGAAGGCAAAGGGCAAAGGCATGATCGTAGATTTTCACGTCACGCATTGCGGTGATGACCTCGATTTGATAATCACGCACCGGCTCGGTGATAATGCTGGTGACATTCACAAACTGGCCTGGGATATTTTCTGTGATTGTACCGAAATCGCCAAGGAATTGAAGCTTTACGGAGCGGGTCAGGACCTGCTCTCTGATGCGTTCGCCGGTAATGTGAAAGGCATGGGCCCGGGCGTGGCGGAGATGACCATTGAAGAGAGAAAGAGCGAACCCGTGATCATCTTTGCCGCGGACAAAACATCGCCCGGTTCGTGGAATTTCCCGCTCTACAAGATGTTTGCCGATCCATTCAACACGATCGGCTTGGTGATCGACCCATCAATGCACGACGGTTTCAGTTTCGATGTACTCGATATTTTCGATAACAAAACGGTCACGCTCAATTGTCCAGAGGACATGTATGATCTGCTGGTTCTCATCGGCGCCTCTGAGCATTACATTATCAAGGGAATACACAAGAAGAGCGGTGAGATTGCAGCTGCGACGTCAACCCAAAAAGTGAATCTCCTGGCCGGAAGATATGTCGGCAAGGACGATCCGGTGATGATTGTACGTTGTCAGAGCGGGTTGCCGGCGGTCGGTGAGGTGCTGGAGCCATTTTCGATGTCCTATATGGTGACCGGTTGGATGCGGGGTTCGCATTGGGGACCATTCATGCCCGTCTCGGTCGCAGATGCTCACCCAACGCGTTTCGACGGTCCGCCGCGTGTGATCGCCCTTGGTTTCCAGCTGTGTAATGGAAAGCTCATCGGGCCACGGGATATGTTTGCGGATATTAGTTATGATCTCGCGAGGAAAGAGGCTAATGAGATCGCTAATTACATAAGACGGCACGGGCCGTTTGAACCACAGCGTCTTCCATTATCGGATATGGAATACACTACGTTGCCTCAGGTGCTCGAGAAACTGAAGGGCAAGTTCAAGTAAAGCATCGTCGGATATAAATCTGCAAATCGATTAGAAGCATCACTGTCATCCGGCAAGAATTATTGAGTGTGAAATCTTTTTAGGCTCGGTCATGTTTTACATTACGCTCCTGCTTATATCACAGATATTTGATCCGAGCGCTACCGGCTATACCTTCATGAAAATAGGGGTTGGTGTGAGGCCGGTTGCCATGGGAAATGCCTTTTCTGCTTTGAGCGATGACGAAAATGCGGTTTTCTGGAATCCCGCCGGCCTGGGGATGGTGAATACCTACCATTTGGCAGGCATGTTCATGAACCACGTGACCTACCTGAATTATTATAACCTGACCTCGGCAATACCTGCTGACGTCGTGGGTACCGTGGGTATCGGGATATCATATCTGGGTGCAAGCGATACTGAATACTCGGAACGCGGTGAGAATTTGGGTGATTTTACCAATTCAGATATGCTCCTGAACATCGGCTACGGGCGTTCATTCGGGAAGCACAATGTGATAAGTGTCGGTGGTGCGGTCAAAGTCGTACGGAGCCAGTTATACAGCTTCAGCTCATACGGATTGCTCCTTGACGCCGGGCTGATTTATAATCCTGTGAAGTACCTATATCTGGGAACCGTTCTCAAGAATGTAGGCACAAGACGTCGCTTCATTGATATGTGGGAGTATCCACCCGTAAACTTTCGGCAGGGTGTTGCCATAAAACTACCAATAAGCGCAAACCAATTAGCATTGAGCTGCGAGTATTCATACTTTCCAGATTCCAAATCGACCTTTTCAGTGGGTGGAGAAATAGTCATCCATGATCCGAGGATCCTGGGTTCATCGAGCGGGAGAAGGATCTCCGGGTTCGCGATAATGGGCGGCTATCAGTATGGCTACGGTGAGGGGACTTTTTCTGGATTTTCGGCGGGATTTTCTCTCGAGATCGTAGTGAGCCCGGGTATTTATCTGGATGTCAGCGCGCTTTTGCTCTCATACGGATATCTCGGCACGTCTGAGCGTATCGCATTAGGGTTGAATTACGTGCCCATTCGAGGGCGCGCCAGCAGATAGAATAATCAGAACGGGCGTTCCAGATAATAAATCCATCGCCGCGTGCAGACAGCACTCCGTTTAACTGACTGAAGACATATCCTGCGTCATAGTTCTTTGCCCGGTATTCAAAACCCTGTACAAATGGGATGACCCTGACCGATCTGGACAGTCGTTCGAAAGCTTCACGCACCGAGTCGAAGTAGATCCAGTAGTTACGCCAGTTCTCGGTTTCTTCATTCTTGAAATCCCTGCCGAAGTGAGAAGGGTATAGCATGGGGTACAGTACATCGACGAATTCATCGAGTCTTTCAATGTCCTGACCTTCGGTACGGAGAGGGTGCCACACTGAAAACCCAAAGACACATATGCCGATTTCAGCCTCAACTTCTTGCCTGGCTTTTTCCAGAAACCCAGCGATTGCGTCGACCCGCGATCCCTTGACTTTCGTGAGTCTTATGCGGGCAACATCGCCATCAGTTGGGAAGCGTACGTAATCGAACGCCACAGCCTTCACTCCATGCGCAACGATCTCTTTTGTGATAGCGAGCAGGTAATCATGCACCTCTTGCTGATAAGGATTTGTCCAGGCCATATTTTTCTTGTCGACCCATATCTTGCCGCTGTCGTTTCTGATCCCGAGCTTCTTGTGACGGGCGAGGTAATTATCGCGGAAACAGACGATTCGCGCGATCAGCTTCAGGTTATGTTTTGCGGTGTTTTCCACGAGACTGGTTATGTTAAAGTGCGTCTTTATCGCATTGATTTTCTCGGCTAATTCAAGTTCGGAACCATAGGTGAGGAATCCGTAGTCGCTTTTGAAATCCACGACAACTGCATTTATCAGACCGGAGTCCGCCATGCTGAAGACTTCTTCCCAGTATTCGTTCTTATTCGCCTGATAGGGATTTATGTAAATGCCTCGGATGATACTATCAGGCGCGAGGTAGCAATTCGCCAAGAGGACAAGTAGTGCACAGAGGTTCATTTTTTCTGCAATATTCCTTTCCTACTCTTACAAGCAGGGCGTGAAACTCATTGTATAGGCGGGTACTTTTTGGCAGATTATTCTCGATTTTATCCTGCAACGCTCCGTACGATACATCCGGTTCGACCATTCCGTGCCGCGAGAATATCCTTTTCGTATAGCCGTCGACGACAAAAATCCTTTTGCCCAGCGCATAGAGTAGTATTACGTCGGCAGTTTCGGGGCCGATTCCCTGGATGGTCAATAATTCACGCCTGATGGCATGCGTATCCTTTTCCGCCATCCTTTCGACCTTGCCATCATAGTTGGACACATAGTGTTCAAGGAATGCACGTAGATATCTTGATTTCATGCGGTAAAAACCCGAAGTCTTTATTAGACAAGGGATTCTGCGACGTTCCTTAAGCAGTTTCTTTGGATCGAGGAGGCCTGCCATCTTTATGTTTTCTATTGCCCTGCTTGCATTGTGCCAGTTCGTATTCTGGGTGAGTATCGCGCCGACGATTATCTCGAACGGCGTTTCCCCCGGCCACCAGTGTTGTGGGCCGAATGTTTTGTATAGCGTTTTGTAGATCTTAAGGAATGCTGTATTCGATAAGTTCGTATTCGCTTGTGGCATCACGGAATCGGATCATTCCTATTTCGGGCGCATAGTACTCTATGACGCCGCTTGTGTCGGTGATTGACGTGTCGTCAGTTACCATAGACGCGATCGTCGTGATTTCTACTTGATATACATCGCCGTATGCGGATTCGTGTGCGAAATCAACGACCGAACCAATGATCTCATATTGCGCGGTGATCAATTGATCAGCGACATAAATTGAATCACGAAGTACGTGATGGTAGTCATTGCCTTCGATGAACGGTAGTTCAATTCTGATTATGAAATCTTCCAAGACGGTGTAGTCAGTACCGGCGTGGTTGTATATTTTCAAAACATATTGTGATACCGACTCGTCAGATTTAGCCAAATATCTTGCGGCGCCGTTGTAGCTTACGGGGAAGCATTCGATCTGTAGAATTGTATCGGCAGGTTCGACCTCAACGAAGACGCTGTCGGATCCGTTGCCGTACAACCACCATGAATCTTCCTGGAGCGGGAAATAATCACTGGCCGCTCTTTCTACTATGTGATTATCGCCACAGCAGATAATTAGGAAGACGAGCAATGCGATTTTATATTTCATATGAGATCCCTAATCGCAGACTGATGAAACCTGCATGTTTTTTCATGTCGGTGAGCCCTTCGTAAGATATTTTTGGGTAGACGTGAAGTCTTTCGACTTTGAAGTTGAACAGCAATCCGATTGCGTAAGCGGCCGCAAAACCATTTTCGCTGGCTTCGTCCAGATTGCGAATAACATAGTCGCTGCCGATGGAGAAAACCGGACTCAACGGCCAGTTCTTTTTATAAAAGCCCAGACGGAATCCCAGGGTGCTCATTGAGTAACCCGGATTATCTCCGCTGTAAAACGAGGCCTGCAGCGAGAGTGCCGCGTCAACAATTCCGACCTTCCGGCCTGCGGTCAGCGAGAAAACCGAACCGGTGTTTATGTCTTTGAAACCTACGGCAGGGAGGTCATAGCCACCTTCGATTCCTATTGAAAAAGCAAAAAGCATATACAGAATCATGATTTATCATACATGATATATTATCACTGTCAAGACTGTTTTGTCCGAAGGGTGCCTGTTGTTGACGAACGCGTGTTATGGGGTCAGGTCTTGACTATTGACAAAATCTGAGTGTAGCGGGGGTATAGCAAAGGTGCTATATTCAGGAAATCCGATGAGGATGGTAGATATTGGGCTTCTATTGTCAATAGTCAAGACCTGACCCCACTGCCGGGCAGTGCCATTGATTGACGGTTGATGATAATTAACTATAATATTTATGTGAAGGCGATCGTTCTTGAAAAACAGGATCTGCTCGAGCGTGTTCCACTGCAGCTGAAAGAGATTCCCCTACCTGAACCCGGCCCTCATGAAGTGCGCATCAAGGTCAGCGTATGCGGCGTTTGCCGTACTGACTTACATATCGTTGAAGGAGAACTGCCGGCGCACAAGCTGCCACTGGTTCCCGGGCACCAGATCGTCGGTATAGTCGAAGGATTAGGCAGGGGTGTGAGGCGGTGGCAAGGCGGTGAGAGGGTCGGTGTTCCCTGGTTGTACAAAACATGCGGTAAGTGTAAATACTGTCTGAACGGAAAGGAAAATTTGTGTGAGAATGCAGCTTTTACGGGTTATGACGCGGACGGCGGTTTTGCTGAGTACACGATAGCAGGGGAGGACTTTTTATATCTACTTCCAAAGAACTATGACGACCTTGAGGCTGCACCCCTGTTGTGCGCCGGTGTCATAGGCTACCAGGCACTCCGCGCTACTGGACTGAAGGATCATGGAAAATTAGGGCTTTTTGGCTTCGGATCATCGGCACACATCGTTATTCAGATTGCAGTGCATCGCGGGCTTGAAGTCTACGTAGTATCGAGAACCGACAAGGAGTTGACCCTGGCAAAGGAATTAGGCGCCAGTTGGGTCGGACATGTCGAGGATGAAATGGGTGTTCTGCTGGATGCTGGCATCGTTTTTGCACCAAGCGGCGAATTACTGGTTGAATCGCTGAAGAGATTGGACAGGGGTGGCAGGATAGTTTCTGCGGGCATCTACACAACGCCACTGCCCGGTTTCGATTATTCACTGATATATCCAGAGAAATGTCTGACGTCGATTGCCCACACGACACGGGATAATGTGTTAGCATTCCTCGATGCTGCTTCCGAGTTCAAGATCGAGACGCAGGTCAATGTTTTTAGATTGGAGGATGCTAACACGGCCCTCCTGGCGATAAAAAATTCAAGTGTTTCAGGATCGACCGTTCTGAAAATTACTTAGACGTCGCGATGTGTGCAAAAAAAAGCGGGACCGTACGGTCCCGCTTTTTTGTAGACAGTTTTTTAGCGTGTAACAACAACATTCGCAGTGCTCACGAGATCATCGCACGTAAGTCTTACGAAATACACACCATTTGGAACGTCGGCCCCACGTGCATCATTTCTATCCCAAGTGATGCTTTGGGAACCCGCACTCTGATAGCCATCCATGAGTGTAGTGATGTGTTGACCTACATTGTTGTATATGTTCACAGTAACATGCGATGCGACCGGAACCTCAAAGCTGATCGATGTAACGCGGACGAATGGATCCGGGCTGACATTGAGCTGCAGCACCCGCACAGGATTCTCTGCCGGTGTTTCGTTGATCCCGGTTAGTTCGAATGCGGTGAACATGCCGCCCACCATTGCGGTGATCGCTGGCCAGTAGGTGAATGATGCATCTCTCAGATCAATTGACCAGAACGCACTCTGCCAATCCATCTGTCCGGGGTAGAAGATACCGACGACCGCAGCACTGTCGATGTCTTCCAGTACCGAGTGCGCAAAAGCTGGATCTGGTGTCAGGTCATCGCTGAAAAGGGGATTATCAACGTAGTCAGAAATTACGGTCATGTTGAATCCGGCGATTTCATTCTGCCCCTCTACATGCGCGGAGTCAACGCTGTAATTATAGTCCTGTATTGCGCTCTGGAGGTGGAAATGGGTGTTCATCCAGGAAAGTGGAACGCCACTCCATAAAGCATCCTGCCCGATCAACCAGCACTTTCCGCCGTTGAAGAGAAGATCGCTGACATTCAGCTGGTCGGTCGTAGTAAGCGTGGCAGGATAAGTGGGCGGTCCCCACCAGTAATCATAGTTATTCCAGATGACCAATTCGTATTGTTCCATTGTCGCCAGATCCGGCCCGTTCGAATCGGGATCCAGGGTCGTGAACCAACCGTAGTTGCCCGTTCCGATGAGTTCGGTAAGCAGACTATCCCAGAGAGGGTCTGGTGACGTGGCAGGTCCGAATGTGCCGGCTTTATCTTCGACGAACAATACTTCGTTCTGCCGCAGCGCCGGACGATATCTGACCATTTCGCTGTTCGTTTTTATTACCGGTCGGCTCTGATCGTGATCCGCTTTAGAATATGGATTGGCAAACGCTGCCGATATGGACACGATGCACAGTAGTATCACACACGTGTTTAACAGATTTTTCATAATGCCTCCTTGTTGATAAACACTGTCTAGTAGATATTATAACCGGTAATTGGGGTATGTCAATCATCAGTTCTGAATGTGGTTGTCAGCGGTGTCGGGTGCCGCAACTGGACGCAGTTGTATTGAGTCTATTCCTTTATTCCGGTCCGTGAGTATGATTCCATTATCTGCTTTTGTACGAAGAAATACATGATGATGAGCGGCGCCGTAGTGAAAGTCGAAGCTGCGCAGAGTAACGGGTAATTTGTTGATTCCGCCTGGGAGAAGTAAGCGAGTCCGGTTTGTATTGTCCGCATGGAGTCAGAGTGGGTTACGATCAAAGGCCACAAGAAGGCATTCCAGTTCGATACGATCTGAAAGATGCCAATGGTGATGAGGATCGCCTTGGATAATGGTAAAACTATGCGTCTGAGGATCTGCAGGTGATTAAGCCCGTCGATTCTTGCTGCATCGAACAGTTCTTGAGGTAACATCCTGAAATGCTGCCTGAGTAAAAAAATGGCAAAAACATTTACGCTCCATGGGATGATCAGAGCCATGAAAGTATCGATCCAGCCGAACCGGCTCAGTATCACATACGATGGCGCGAGATAGACAGGCACCGGTATCATCATCATCGCCAGGAAGAGCGTGAAGAGAGAATCGCGCCCCCAGAATTTCAGTCTGGCAAAGGCATATGCAGCTAGGGTCGAGGTGATGAAGACCAGCAGGGTCGTTCCTGCTGTCATTATTATTGTATTCAGGAAATATCTTGAAAAATCGACCTGTCTGAAAGCTTCCAGATAGTTCGAAAACATCAGCGCGGCCGGAAAGATCGTCGGCGGAAAACGCAATGATTCCATTTGGGTCTTGAGCGAAGTGGAAAACATCCAGAAAAAGGGTAGCAGCATCCAGAATGCACCGAGGGCGAGCAGTGCATGGACGCCGATTTTTTTATTCATAGTGCACGCGTCTTTCTATGAACTTCTTCTGGAACTGCGTGAGCAGAAAAATGATTATGAAGATGACGAATGCGATGGCATTTGCATATCCAAGGTTCCATAACTTGAACGCTTGTTCGTACAAATAGAAGACAACAAGTTTTGTCGTACCCAGAGGACCGCCCGGTGGTTGTGTCATGACATAGACCGGGGTGAAGGTATTGAAGGCGAAGATCGACTGAGTGATTATTAGGTAGAAAATTGTCGGTGAGATCAGTGGTAGTGTAACATAACGAAAGATTCTCCAGTTACCCGCTCCGTCTATCTTCGCCGCCTCGTAATACTGTTCAGGAACGTTCTGCAGTCCCGCCAGCGCAATGATAACACAGTAGCCAATGTTGTGCCATACCGCCATTATGATCAATGCGCAAAGTGCGATCGAGGGACCAGAGAGAAAGCCGGATGGCGCGAGATTCAGGGGCGCCAGGATGATCTCAAAAATACCACGCGCATCATTCAGCCACTTCAATCCCTCGGCTCCGAAAAAAGAGAACATTGCGTTGAGTATGCCGCGGTCTGGATTGAAGATCCATTTCCATACGACGGAAACAGCAACGATCGATGTGACTACTGGTAAGTAATATATCGTTCGATATATTCCCCGCCCCGATATCTTTTGATTAAGCATCTGGGCAAAGAGAACCGATAATACGATTGTCAGCGGTACCACAAATATCAAGTACCAGAAAGTATTCCCGAGTGACTGATAGAATTTCGTGTCTGCCAGAAGCCGGCTGAAATTCTTGAGTCCGACGACCTGAAGAGGACCCGCCATTCCCCACTTGAAGAAACTCATTCGTATGGCTTGTAGGATCGGATAGAAACGGAAGACAATGATCACAGCAAGTGCCGGGAGGATGAAAAGATAGCCGCTGCGGTCCTGCCTCTGGCTCATGCCCAATTCTAATCAGGCGTCATTGGGTGTCAAGAATCCTGAATTTTTGATTACGGAGATGAAATAATAGATGCCGGAGATTGACCGGGTAATACGGAATGCCTGGTGACGTGTGTTGAGCGTACAGCGTCAAGCGTATTGCACGAAGCTGGTGATTGACTTTCGCGGGTTCCTGACTACAATATAGCTTAGTGAAAAAAGTAATGGAAGAATCAGATATCAGGAGAGCGCTGGTTCGCATTGTACATGAAATCATTGAGCACAACAAGGGCATAAAAAATCTGGCACTAATAGGCATCAAACGGCGTGGTGATTTTATCGCGCGCCGCATCGCCGACAAGATAAAAACGACCGAAGGTC
The DNA here is from genome assembly GCA_029858255.1 of candidate division WOR-3 bacterium. Taxonomy (NCBI): domain Bacteria; kingdom Pseudomonadati; phylum Caldifarciminota; species Caldifarciminota bacterium. Next base: position 212,381 of record JAOUFJ010000001.1, read on the forward strand.
TTGATGTTCCGCTCGGCGCCGTGGATATTACATTGTACCGGGATGACCTGCAGCTCGTTTCCGAAGCGCCAATAATCGAAGGCACGGACATCAATTTCGATATCAACAAAAAAACAATTGTTCTGGTTGACGATGTGCTCTACACCGGGCGGACAATCCGCGCAGCGATAGAAGAAATACTTGATTTCGGCAGGCCGAGGGCGATTCAACTGGCGGTTTTGATTGACCGCGGCCACAGGGAGTTGCCGATCCAGGCGGATTTTGTCGGTAAGAAGGTACCTGCAGCACGCAATGAAATTGTCGATGTCCACATAAAAGAATTGGATGGCGAAGACTGTGTTTTACTCCATTATGACAAGGGGAGTAAGCAAAAGGAGAGTAAGAAGAAGGATCATGGTTCCCGCATCAAAATGCAGCGGACGCCCAAACAGAAGGTTAAGCAGTTGACGATCGAGAGTCCAGAGAAAGATGAGTCCTAAAAAAGACCTCCTGGGGATCGAATACCTGAGTGCTGATGAAATAGATCAGTACCTTGACCTTGCTGATAATTTTCTGGAGGTGCTAGCTCGTCCGATACCGATCGTTCCCTCGTTGCGCGGCAAGACAATTTTGACCCTGTTCTTCGAGGCGTCAACCCGAACGCAGATATCTTTCAGTATTGCTGCAAAGCGGCTGTCGGCGGACGTCGTCAATTTCTCCCAATCCACATCAAGCGTGAAGAAGGGCGAGACCTTGCTGGATACGGCGCGTAACATCGAGGCGATGAAAGTCGATGGTGTTGTCGTCAGGCACTCGGCGCCCGGTGCGGCGCAATTCCTCGGTCAACGAATTGATGCATTTGTCATCAATGCGGGTGATGGAGCGCACGAACACCCAACCCAGGCGCTCCTGGATTTTATGACAATGCGGCAGCATTTCGGAGGCTTCAAAAAACTGAACGTTCTCATCATCGGTGATATAAGCCATTCACGTGTCGCCAGGTCGAATATCTATGGTCTACGAACTCTTGGCGCGCGGGTCGCGATCTGCGCACCGCCGACAATTATACCGCTGGACATCAAGGAGTTAGGTGTAGAGGTGTTCTACAACCTCGACGAGATCATAAACGATTTTGATGTTGTTATGGCACTGCGCATACAGTTGGAGCGTCAGCAGGGTGGTCTGTTTCCTTCAGTGAGGGAGTACCGGACACTCTACGGCTTGACGAGAGAGAGAGTTCGAAGAATGAAGAAGAAGAGTGTTGTCATGCATCCGGGCCCGACGAACCGGGGAGTAGAGATCGACCCCGATGTGGCTGACAGTGAGAAATCGGTCATTCTGGAACAGGTAAAGAACGGAGTGGCGCTGCGAATGGCAGCACTGTTCATACACGCGGGAGGCAAGATTGAGTAACATGTTGCTTAAGGGCGCAAGGGTGATCGATCCTGCCTCTAATCTCGACGCAAAACGTGATATATTGATCAGAGACCGTAAGGTCGCAAGAATTGAAAAATCAATTGCCGACAGGAAGGCGCGAGTCCTGAACGCAAGAGATTTAATAGTTGTCCCCGGGTTGATAGACCTCCATTGTCATTTGCGGGATCCGGGCAGGCCAGATGAAGAGACGATCGAAACGGGCAGCCACGCTGCAGTCGCCGGTGGATTTACGAGCATCTGTTGTATGCCCAACACGGATCCGGCAATAGACAACGACGGCATCGTTAATTACATCTACAAGGAAGCAGCGAGGGTTGGATTGTGTAATGTATTTCCAATAAGTGCCATAACCAAGAACCGCAGTGGCAAGGAACTTACTGAATTTGGCGAGTTGCTGAAAGCCGGCGCCAAGGGTTTCAGCGACGACGGCGATACGGTGGCCGACAACAACGTCATGCGCCACGCGTTGGAATATTCCAGGATTTTTGATGTTCCCATATTCGAGCATCCGATTGACAAAAATCTCGCGCAGGACGGGTTGATGAATGAGGGGTTAGTCTCAACACGCCTTGGTCTGAAGGGATCGCCCGCGATCGCTGAGGAAATGATAGTTGCCCGGGACTTACTGCTGGCCAAATTCACGGGTGCCCGTCTGCACCTTTGTCATATCTCGACAAAGGGTGCGGTTGAATTGATCCGAAGAGCGAAAAAAGAAGGTGTGCGTGTTACCTGCGAGACCTGTCCTCATTACTTCTATTTCATTGATGAGGTGCTGGAATCGTTCGATGCGAATTATAAAGTGAACCCGCCGATCAGAAGCGAAGCAGACCGTCAGGCGATCATCGAGGGGCTGAAAGACGGGACGATCGATTGTATCGCAACTGATCACGCTCCACACTGCCAGGCTGAAAAGGAGCTTGAATTTGCCAATGCGCCTTATGGTATGATCGGATTTGAGACCGCCGTGTCTTTGATAATCATGGAGCTCATTAATAAACAGAAGATGAGCTGGCTGGATGTAATTACCAAGATGACGGTCAATCCGGCAAGGTTGATCAAGATTAGTGCTGGGACCATCAGTCCTGGCATGGTGGCTAACGTAACGATGATCGCGCCGGATAGAAAGTGGAAAGTCACCGAAGACAAAATACGATCGCGATCCAAGAATACTCCCTTGATGGACAGGGAGTTGAAGGGTCGGGTTAAGAACGTTATTCTTAAAGGTGTAGTAAAATACTCTTTAAGGGATTAATTTTCCTTAATATTAGAACTGAATCAATCCCCCAATAGAATAATTTCTATTCCAGTCGGGTTCCGAAATTTCCCTTTACAATCTCACCGATGATCTTTGCTTTGATCGGGTTGAAATATTTCATGTGCTTCTTGTCGATGATGACGCACATTCCTATACCCATATTGAAGACACGATACATTTCATCATCAGGTACCTTACCTAATTCCTGTATCAGCTGGAAAACAGGTTGAGGCTGCCATGCATTCTTTCTTATAATGGCTGATTTCCCGGGTGGCAGAATGCGCTCGATGTTGTCGTAGAACCCGCCTCCGGTTATATGTGCCAGCCCCTTTACATATTTCAACCGTGGCTGGAGCTCTCTGCGATATGACCGGTGAATTTTCAGCAATTCTTGGGCTAAGGTGCACTTAAGGCGGGGAACATATGAAGAAAGGCGGTACTTTCTTAATAGGGCACGGCGAGCCAGAGAATAACCGTTGGTGTGTAGCCCTGATGATCTCAGTCCAAGAATGATATGGCCCGTTTTGATGCGTGTCAAAGGGTCGATGTAGTCTTTCTTGCTGACTTTCCCGACGATGAAACCAACGAGATCATAGACCCCTTCCGGGTAGAATCGAGACAGCTGAGCGGTCTCACCACCAATGAGGGCCATTTTTTCTTTCATACATGCTTTTGCCAGGCCGCTGACAATGTCGACCAGAATTTTCTGGCGTACCTTTGAAAAGCCGATGTAGTCCATGAAGAAAAGAGGCAGGGCTCCGGTGGTGAGAATGTCGTTGACACAATGGTTAACGAGGTCGGCTCCCACCGTATTATTGATATCGGTTGCGCAGGCGATGAGTATTTTGGTGCCCACGCTATCGCAGCTGCTGATGAGAATATCGTTGTTGATCGAGTATATGCCGCCGAACAATCCAAATTCAGAACGTGCACCACGGCTGAACGTCTTTTTTACATGTTTACCGATGCCCTTTCTCACCAGGTTCAAAGAATCGATATCAACGCCGGCATTCTTATATAACATGGGGTATTCTATTCGATTCCGGGTGTAATTGCAAGAGAATTGACATGATATTCAAATGAGTTATACTTGGATGGAATTGACATTTGATGTTTCGTCTGTGCGATTCAGTTTTTAGGAGGAAAAGCTGCATGAAAAGCGATATTGAAATAGCTCAATCTGCAAGGTTGATGCCGATCCATGAATTGACGGACAGTTTTGGCATTCATGAAGACTGTGTGTTTCCATACGGCAAATACAAAGCAAAGATTTGTTTGGACGTCTTCAATAAGATCAGGAATAATCCTTCTGGCAAGATCATCCTCGTTACGGCCATGACTCCCACTGCTTTTGGTGAGGGTAAGACCACGGTCGCAATTGGCTTGAGCATGGGCATGAACAAAACAGGCAAGAGATCTATTGTCGCTCTGCGTGAGCCGTCACTTGGTCCTGTCTTCGGTATAAAGGGCGGCGCCACCGGTGGTGGATATGCGCAGGTTGTGCCGATGGAGGACATAAACCTGCACTTTACCGGCGACATCCATGCGGTTGGCACTGCACATAATCTATTATCCGCAGTGCTTGATAATCACATTCATTTCGGGAATCAGCTCGACATCGACGAACGCGAGATATATTTTACGAGGGCGATGGACATGAACGACCGGAGTCTGCGCAGGATCGTTATCGGTCTCGGCGGCAGAGCGAACGGCCCGGCACGGGAAGACGGTTTCATCATAACAACGGCGAGCGAAGTCATGGCAATTCTTGCCCTCTCTAGATCGGACGCCGAGTTGAAAGAAAGGCTGGGGAATATCCTCGTTGCATCCAATATGGAAAAAGAACCCGTATTCGCGAAAGACCTCCATGTTCACGGAGCCATGGCAGCTTTGTTGAACCAGGCGATAATGCCGAATATCGCGCAGACGATCGACCAGACCCCGGCATTCATACATTGCGGTCCTTTTGCGAATATCGCTCACGGGACCTGTAGTATCGTTTCCATGAAATTGGCACAAAAGTTCAGCGAGTATACGATCGTCGAGGCCGGGTTTGGCTCGGATCTGGGCGGCGAGAAATTCATAGATATTGTCTCCCGCATTGGAGATATCAATGTCGATGCCGCCGTGATCGTTGCGACCATCAGGGCCTTGATGCTTCATGGCGGCGCTCCTGAGAAGGACACGGATGCAGGTACCATAGAAAATCTGAAGAAAGGTCTGCCGAATCTTGGTAAGCATATTGAGAATATGAGAAAGTTTGGGTTGCCGCTTGTTGTTGCCATAAACATATTCGAGGGCGACAGCGAAGAAGAGATCAGGATTGTGAAGGAGTATTGCCTGGTGCAGAACACCCCGGCTGCTGAGACACGTGTGTTCACCCAGGGCGCGGATGGGGCGCTGGAGCTGGCTGAGATGCTTATCCGCACTACCCAAAATGAAGAATCGAAAATGAAGCCAATATACGAGCTGGGTGACACGGTTGAGAAGAAGATTGAAACAGTTGCCCGTGAGATATATGGCGCGGAAGGCGTCAATTATACAACGAGAGCAGAGCGAGACATAAGACGAATAGTGAAGTATGGAATGGATGGACTACCGGTGTGCATCGCCAAAACGAACAGCTCGCTTTCTGATGACCCGAAACTCCTCGGGCGTCCAGAGAATTTCAAGATTACGATCACCGGTGTGAACATATCGGCCGGTGCCGGTTTTCTCGTGCCGCTTGCCGGTGATGTAATGTTGATGCCCGGACTGCCGAAAGTGCCAAATGCCACAAAGATCGATATCGACGATACGGGCAGGATACACGGTCTCTCATGACAAAAATGATTACAACGATAGAAGATAGATTCACCAAAAAGAAGTTGGTATGCTCATTTTTCTAAACAAATCGCAGATTTGGAGAAAAATGGCAACAAAGATATTATCAATGATGATTTTTCTCACTTCGTTCGAGATACTGATTTGTGTAAACAAATCGAAGATTTGGACACAAATCGTAACGGTGATATTATAGATCCGAAGGTGTAGCATGCCGGCAAATCTAACACCCCAATACTTCGACGTAGAGAAGAAATACCGCGAAGCAAGAGACTTGCGCGAGAAACTTATTTATCTCCAGGAAATGCTTGCGATCATCCCAAAGCACAAGGGTACTGAAAAACTTCAGGCCGATCTGAAGACGAGAATCTCCAAGATGAAGGAAACGATAAGCAAGCAGAAGAAATCAGGCGGGACAGGCGGGGCATGGTATCAGGTTGAGAAGCAGGGCGCGGGCCAGATCGTAATGGTTGGATTGCCCAATTCGGGCAGGTCATCCCTCTTGAATTCGCTGACCAACGCTCACGCCGAGGTTGCGCTCTACCCGTTCACAACAAACCTGCCACTGGTTGGAATGATGGAGTACGAAGACATAAAGATTCAGATCGTCGATACGCCGCCTCTGTATGGCGAGGCGCCGGCCTGGCTATTCGGGCTTTACCGCAATGGTGATGTCCTGTTGATCGTCTTGGATGCTCAATCCAATATCCATCAGGACCTTGATTCGATAATGGATGCTTTGAATGCGCGCAATATATTCTCAAGAGACGTTGATTCGGGTGACACAAAGAGCTCCATAATTGTTCTCAATAAATTTGACTCTGGCAACCAGGATCTCCTTAAATCATTCACGACACAGTACAAAGAAGAGTTCCAGATCATCAGCGTTTCGACGAAATCTGGTGAAGGCATCGAAGGATTGAAGAAGCTTATCTTTGCCACGCTGGGGATCATCCGTGTTTACACGAAGAAGATTGGACATCCTATCGAGAAGAGGGATCCGGTCGTCTTGAAAGTAGGCACCACCGTCATTGACGCGGCCGAGCACATACACAAGGATTTCAGAAAGAATCTCAAATTTGCGCGCCTGTGGAGCGATGCGAACTATCAGGGTCTGCGCGTAGAGAAAAACCACGTGCTTACTGACGGGGATGTGCTGGAGTTCCATGTCTGAACTATCAAATCGCAGAATTGAAATTTAATAAACAAAAAGACCGTGAACAGTTGATGAATAGAAATATGGAAAACAAAGGCGAGTTAGAAATTATCCGTTATCTGCGGAAGAGGTTCCCGAAGAGGCGGAATGAAATAATCAAGGGCATCGGTGATGACGCGATGGTTTTCAGGGATGGATATGTCATAACGACTGATTCGTTTTTTGAGAAGACACATTTTGATATGGCCTATTTCTCATTCTTCAATCTTGGATATCACACCATGGCAGCGAGTCTCTCAGACATCGCGGCGATGGCCGCCTCGCCGATATCGGTGCTCATCTCTTTGTGTATTTCAAGAAAGATAGGCATGGCGGCGATTCGTGAATTGTATGATGGATTCAGCGAACTGACACGAAAATACAGATGCGATATCTCGGGTGGTGATATTGTGAAATGTCCGACACTTGGTGTGACGATAACCGTCATCGGTCGCACGAAAGCACCGCTATTACGCTCGGGTGCAAAACCGGGCAATTCTCTATACGTGACAAATTTCCTTGGTTTGGCTGAGGCCGGCCGCATTGCTTTACAGAATAAGTACAGGGAGAGCGAATACCCGGATGCGATGAAGAAGCATCTCTTTCCTGAACCGAGGATCAAAGAGGCATTCAAGATCGCCAAATATGCTACTTCGTGCATTGATACTTCAGACGGTCTATCCACCGATGCATTTCATCTGGCCGAAGAGAGCGGAGCAAAGATCATTATCGAAGCAGAACACATTCCGATCCATTCTGAAGTCGGCAAGTTATGCGCTGCGCAACGTATGGACCCAACACAATTCATACTCTCTGCCGGTGAGGACTTCGAGTTACTTTTCACCGCGCCAAAATTGCCGAAGATATCCGGAGTCACGGTATTCAGAATTGGTAGAGTCATGAAGGGGAAAGGTTTGTTCCTTTCTGCTGCGGGCCGAGAGCGCCCCATTCGGCCTTCAGGATACCAACACATCTGAAATCCAAAATTCTAAGCATCGAAATTCGTTGGGCAATAACGATTAAACTAGTGCTGTATTCGTTTGTCAAAATAGTACGTATAGGAGGAAGTATGCGCGATGGTCCCTTGCCTGTATTGACAATTCTATGATAAAGTTTATAATATAAATAGGGGGCGATCGGTTTCGACGAGGCAATTGAAGTGATTGAGGGCATACCGAGGGTTCTGGTGACCTCGTAAATCCGACCGGAAAGAAAAAACATCCTGAAAACGGATACGCTCTAGCTGCATAATAATGCGGCTACGCCACCCCAGACGGCCAGCCCAGTTTGGGGACCGGTGTCATATAGGGCTGAAACCGATCAATTCCTGCCTTTGGGGTTGACTGGTTATCTGAAAAGGCTATCTCTTGCACACCTGTCTCTTGGTAAAGCGAGAGGAGATTCATAGAGAGACTAAGTATGTAGGCCTCTGCATGGAAGTGTCTCGGACGCGGGTTCGATTCCCGCCGCCTCCACCAATCTTTCCCAAATCTCTGATTTGGTTGAAAGATTGAGTGTGCCGTAGTTTAGTTACGGTGCACCAATTTTGTCTTAGTTCGATTTGGTTGAAAGATTGAGTGTGCCGTAGTTTAGTTACGGTGCACCAATTTTGTCTTAGTTCGATTTGGTTGAAAGATTGAGTGTGCCGTAGCGAAGCTGCGGTGCATCAATTTTCTTCGAATTTGAGTGTCCCGTGGTTTGTTTGCGGTGCACCAATTTTGTCTTAGTTCGATTTGGTTGAAAGATTGAGTGTGCCGTAGTTTAGTTGCGGTGCGCCCATTTTTTTGAAATGCATGTCCCGTAGTGCAGCGAAGGGGCATCAGACTTTCCCATGAAATACTTTGTCTATATCCTTCAATGTGCTGATGATACCCTATACACAGGTGTCACCAAGGATGTCAAGAAGCGTATTGACCGTCACAATAGAGGAGATGGTGCGCGGTACACGCGTGGGAGGGTGCCAGTGACTCTCGTATATCACGAAGAATTGGCAAACATAAAATCCGCTTTGGCACGAGAGCGTTATCTGAGAAAACTCCCGAGAACCAAAAAGAAAAAGTTAATAATTAACTTCCAAAATAAATATCTGTAGTTGCCTGATTTATCAGGCATCACTCGGTTTTTCGTAATTCCGCATGAGATGTTTTGGGATTTCTGTTATCTTCCAGCATCCCAACCTTTGCCCGCTAGCCATTTTTGTCGGTTGACATGGGTTTATTCATTCGTATAATGACGTGTGTTATTTGTAATTGTATTGCTACTTGGTGATTCCCCCGTCATCATCACCGAAGTAATGTCCAATGTGCGGGGTCCTGAACTGAGTTGCGGCGACCGGAACGAATTCGTCGAAATATACAATCAGAGTGCCGATACTGTCGATCTGATCGCTTATCGCATCTGGGACTTTGACAATGCCCCACCAGACGAGATCTGGCCGTGGACCAATGACTCAATCTTACTGAATTATCCTTCGGTCAGGACAAATTCAACATTGATATACCCGTACACCTATGCCTTGATCCTGGACAGCGAATACTGCAGCCCTGACACCACCGGTGGCAACTGGCAGCCGTATACGATCCCGGATTCAACTCTGGTTTTGACTACCGATGAAACGACGATCTGCGATGGCCTCACTACTACAGATCCGTTAATCTTTTATTCAACTGTCGATTTTTGTACTACATCATTCGGCACACCCTATGACTCGTTTGATAATTTCCCTTCGGATCCGGGTGATGGAATTTCCTGGGAGAGGGTCGACCTGGATCTGCCTGATGAGGTTTCAAACTGGCATTCGTCGATCGACACGTCGGGCTGCACGCCTGGTCGTGCAAACAGTGTTGCCAATGCATTCGATCTGGCGGTAGATTCACAGTCGATTTATTTCGTACCCGCCGTTGCCACTACCGGTGAAAATGTGCAGATCCAGGTGGTGGTTGAAAACCTCGGATTGAGCGGAACGAGCGATTACGTTCTTGCCATCTTTGAAGATATGAATATGGACAGCCTTATTAACAGCGGGGAAATCATAGTTGAACTTGAAGGACTCTGGGTAAATGCGCTGGATAGTACTACGCTCTTCTACACCTACGAGCATCCTTCTCAGGGCAGCCACTCTCTTGGATTCTATGTTGAGTTCCCACCTGATGTTAATCCGGCGAACAATCTTGCGTTCAGGCTACTCGGTGTGATCGGCGAGATAGGAGAACTCGCGCTCTCGCCGCCCATCTTTACCCCTAACAATGACGGGGTAAATGACCGTCTGCAAATCGACTACCGCTTGCCAGAAACCGGCGGGAGATTGACCCTATCAATTTTTGACACAAGGGGGATAAGAATACACGATATCTGCCGGAATGAATCATGGGCCAGCGAGCAGGGAACGTTCTACTGGGACGGAAGAGCATCCGGCACCGATCTGCCCATTGGTATGTATATCGTTTACCTCGAATATCAATACCATGACCAGGTGACACGCTCCAAAAAGACAACCGTACTGGCTCGCTAAGGGTCGCAAATACAAGGAAAATTGAGAATAGGTTGAACTTGAGTGGTCTATAACTGTCATCGACCGAAGGCATGGCCGATGTGCAATGTTAAATCGCAGTCACGATTTTTGTCTAAATCTCCGATTTAGTGACAAAAATCAGTGTGCCGAGATATCACAGATCGAGGTGAATCTACGATGCTGAGCATCAGGCGTTGACTTTAACGCTTTTATGGATATAATCACGTATGGCAAAAAAGACCCCTTTTTACGATAAAATAGTCGAAAATAAAGGCAGGATCGTCGAGTTTGCTGATTTCCTGATGCCAATTCAGTTCGATGGTATTATCCCTGAGCATAATACTGTACGAAATTCTGTTGGCGTATTCGATGTTTCCCACATGGGAGAAGTCGAGATCAGGGGCAGCGACCGCATCAAGTTCGTGAACTATGTAACGACGAATGATGCTTCGAAACTTGCTCTGAACCAGGTCCAGTATTCGACCATGCTCTACCCGGATGCCGGTATTGTTGATGATTTGCTGGTATACAACCTAAAAGACAGAATGTTTCTTGTTATTAACGCTTCGAATACAGAAAAAGACTTTGCATGGATAATGGAAAACAAGAAATATGATGTGGAGATCACGAACCAGAGTGATGAAATCGGCCAATTAGCTGTTCAGGGGCCAAAAGCAGAACCTGTTATGCAGAAACTTTTCGATCTGGACCTGTCGACCATTCTCTTCTATTGGGCCGTGGAGACCGACATGAAAGGAATCCCGGTCATCCTGTCTCGTACCGGTTATACTGGCGAGGATGGTTTCGAAATATACCTCGATAAGAAATATGCGGCCGATGCCTGGGATATGGTTTTCAGCGCAGGCAAAGAATTCGGTATAAAACCGATCGGTCTGGGCGCAAGGGATACTCTCCGTTTCGAAATGCGGTATTGTCTTTACGGCAACGACATCGACAAGACAACGAATCCGTTGGAGGCTGGTCTCAGTTGGATCGTGAAACTCGATAAGGAAGAGTTTATCGGCAAAGATCCATTGCAGGAGATCAAAAAACGAGGGTTGCAGCGAAAACTAGTCGGCTTCGAAGCACTGACAAAAGGCATTCCACGACATCTACAGGAGATACATGCGGGTGATGAGAATGTTGGTTTTGTGACATCAGGTACTTTTGCGCCTTCGCTAAAAAAGGGCATTGGTATGGGCTATGTTAATCTGGCACATGCAGAGATCGGCAATAAATTGAAGGTCATGGGCAAAGAACCAATTGAAGTCCAAATAATCAAAGGACCATTCTACAAACATGGATCACGTAAGTAGTATGTTCCTATTGAACAAAAAGATGATACTAATCTGTCTGCATCCGTAAAAAATCTGTTTATATCAAGCTTCAGCCATGCTGAGCAGAGGAGGTTTAATGGCTAATGTTATCGACGGTGTCAAATACACCAAAGAACATGAGTGGATTAAGATCGAAGGTGACAAGGCGGTAGAAGGGTTGACCGACTACGCGCAGTCTGAATTGTCTGATATTGTTATGGTTGAATTGCCGGCAGTTGGCAAGAAGATCAAGGCGGGTGATTCGGTTGGGACGATCGAAGCGGTCAAAGCAGTCAGCGATCTGTACGCTGGTCTGAGCGGAGAGGTCGTTGAGGTAAATGACAAGGTTGTGTCAGAGCCCGCATTGATCAACAAAGACCCCTATGGGGAAGGCTGGTTATACAAGGTGAAGGTCGATGATACGAAAGAAGCAGATAGCCTTCTTTCGCCCGAACAATACAAAGAATTGATCGAGAAACATTGATGCAGTACTTACCTTTGACACCTCAAGACGAAAAAGAGATGCTTGTGCGAATAGGCGTTTCGTCTTTTGAGGAATTGCTCGACAAAATTATTCCGAAAGACCTGCAGTATCATGGTGATATTGCCATACCGAGGGCGGTGAGCGAGAGCGAGGTCAGAAAAATACTCGGCGAACTTGCAGGTAAGAATATCAATACCGATGACTACCTCTCATTCCTGGGCGCCGGAGTATATGACCATTACATCCCGGCGATAATCGACAGTCTGATCTCGCGAAGTGAGTTCTACACTGCTTATACGCCTTACCAGGCTGAGGTCTCTCAGGGAACGCTGCAGACGATCTTTGAATATCAGACCGTTATTTGTGAACTGACCGGAATGGATGTTTCGAACGCCTCGATGTACGACGGTGGTTCGGCGCTTGCCGAAGCATGCCACATGGCGAATACGATCAAGAACAGGAATAAAGTCATTCTGGCTAGCTTGATCCATCCGTTCTATCAGAAGATCACCAGGACTTACACTCATGAATGTGGCGTGGAGATAGTCCAGTGCCCGGCAAGAGATGGTGTGACAGATATTAATGCACTAAAGAAACTGGTTGACGGCAACACGAGTTGCGTCTGTATTCAGCAGCCGAATTTCTATGGGTTTCTTGAATCGATGAATGAGATCGAGAAGATCGTCCATGAGAAAGGAGCATTGTTGGTTGCGGTCGTTGATCCGATATCACTGGGCATCGTCAAACCGCCGGGAGAATACAATGCAGACATTGTCGTGGGTGAAGGCCAGGCATTAGGTATCCCTCAAGGGTTTGGCGGTCCGTTGCTGGGTATCTTCGCATCGAAGATGGATTTTGTCAGGCAAATGCCGGGGAGGATCGTTGGCGAGACTACAGATGTCGAGGGTAAGCGTGGGTTTGTCTTGACTTTGCAGACACGCGAGCAGCACATACGCAGGGAAAAGGCGACATCTAATATCTGTACCAATGAAGCGCTGATGGCTTTATGCGCGCTGGTCTACCTGTGCACACTCGGGAAACAGGGTATTGTTGATGTGGGCAATCTTTGTCTGGCAAAGAGTCACTATCTGCGCGATAAGTTGAAAGGGTTAAAGGGGATCAAAATCGCCCATGAGCAGGAATTCTTCAAGGAATTCCTTGTGGAAACCGAAAAACCGGCGAAGGAAATACTCGATGCTCTCCTCGAACAGAAGATATTTGGCGGAGTGCCCTTATCCATGTTTGATGATAAACTGCAAAACCAATTTTTGGTCGCCGTAACCGAAAGAAGAACAAAGGAAGAACTGGATACCTACGTCAAGGCATTGTCCACGGTACTCTAAATTGCCCGCACGACACTGATGGCCTGAATGACTATCGCTGTAATCTTGTATTTTTATCACCGTAATCGAGAGCAGGCAAAATGAAAATTCTTTTCATTGGTGATATATTCGGCTCCCCTGGCCGTGAGAAGATAGCCACACATTTACCCAAGATCATCGAAAAGGAAGATATATTTTTCACCATAGCACAAGGGGAGAATCTGGCTGGTGGTATCGGTATAACTGAAAATACGGCGGTAGAGATGTTCAAGACCGGCGTTGATTGTATCACGACCGGCAATCATGTGTGGAAACACAAAGAGGTTCTAAGTTATCTTGATGGGGAGACGCGCCTTTTGAGGCCGGCGAATTTTCCCGAAGGTGTTCCGGGCCACGGATATTATGTATATGAGAAACAAGGTGTGAAGGTCGGTGTGACTAATCTTCAGGGTCGTGTATTCATGAAGCCCTTGGATGACCCTTTTGCTGTTGGCAAAAGAATTATCGAAGAGATGAGTAAAGAGACCCGGAACATTTTTGTTGATGTTCATGCTGAAGCCACGAGCGAGAAACGGGCGCTGGGGTTGTATCTAGCAGGGTTCGTTACAGCAGTCATTGGTACTCATACCCACGTCCAGACTGCCGACGAGCAGATCATAAATGGCCGGACTGCTTATATCACCGATGTCGGAATGGTGGGTTCATTGGATTCAATCATAGGTAACAGAAAAGAAGAGATAATCGAGCATTTTTTGCTTTCGGTCCCGCGTAAATTTGTCGCTGCAAAAGAAAATGTGGTAGCCAACTGTGTAATAATTGATTTTGATGAAAAAACCGGCGTAGCGAAATCGATCACACGATATAATTTTTAGCAACGTATTCGTGAATCGTACATCGTTTTTGTTTTCCAAGAAAACGAAAACACAGCTTGTGAAAACATAGTAGTGTTATTCTTCGAGCTTGTCGAGAAGTATAACGGTGCCGTGTCTTCAGTAAAACGTGACTTCAGGTTATCCGTGTCTCCAACAAAGTGTGCCTTCAGTCAGCATTAGCTGACGTGTCTCCAGCAGAGCGTGTCTGCGATAAAGTGTGTCTTCAGCGAAGCATGTCCTCAGTCAGCGCCAGCTGATGTGTTTCCAGCGCAGCGTGTCTTCAGCATCAAGCGTGTTAGCGTTTCTCCGTGTCTCTCTTTGTAGAAAACGTCTCGTATGACACGATGTCCTTGAGTTCTAACCGTCCTCTGTCTTTTCCTTCTTCGGCTGGATAACCTACAGGTGTCAGCGCAACAACCCGGACATCATCGGGTATATGGAGAACGTCTTTAACCATCTTTTCGTCAAAAGCGCCGATCCAGCACGTGCCGAGTCCTTCATTGGTCGCAGCCAGGATCATGTGGTCGAGCGCGATCGACAGGTCGTGCGGCCAGGCCGCCATGTAATTGCCCATACGTCCCCAGGCGATGTTTTCGAATGCACATCCGCAGATGATCGCCCCGGCGTCTGCGATGAAGAATTGATTGCGGCAAGCCTCAGCCACTTTTTTCTTCATCCCGGGTTCTCTGATCACGATGAAGTGCCATGGTTGGATGTTCTTTGCCGAAGGCGCCATACGCCCGGCATCCAGTATCCGGTTCAATACATCATCCGGGATGGGGTCGGTCTTATATTTTCTAACACTTTTGCGTTTTCTTATCACTTCCGAAAAATCCACTGCAAACCTCCCATTTCTAATTACGCCTAATGAAATTGTAACTAATTCTTATTTTACGACAACTTCGTCATTGCGAGGAGTCCCTTTCCATATGTATTTCATATGATAAGGGACGACGTGGCAATCTCAGCCAGGCACTCCCTCGCTGAAACTCGGGACTCTCAATTTTCCAACCAAATCGAAGATTTGGGGAAAATTGGAGCGCGCCCGGCGCGATTCGAACGCGCAACCTGCGGAGCCGGAGTCCACCGTTCTATCCATTTGAACTACGGGCGCAACATGGGGATTCTCCCCCTGTTCTCCATTCGATTTTTGAGAAGGCACAAAAATCGAATGGAGACCTCGGACCCCCTACCACCGGCGGTCTTTGTCGCAATGCTTTGGGCTTCTGCCGTGGTCGGTGCGATCACATACGCAATGTTATTACACTACGAGATCGATAATAGTGTCCGGCAGTTGATTATATAGAATCTTGTGTCAGAGTCAACATGCCTGCCGACGGTTGTCATTGTTATTTATACTCTACATATGGGGGAGGTCAGAGAATAAATATATCCAATGACCCTTTATTAGATAGTAAAAACCCATTTTACCCAGATCCTGACAGCGCTATTGCGTCATGGTGCGAAATTGTGGACTTTCATGGTGCGTCTGATAGTCGCATGGGTGCACTATCAATTTTCCTTCCAGGGTGCAGGGCATGTGTTGAAAAATTGGAATACAAGCCTGACAAAAAATTGCTGATGACAAAGATATCGTTTAAGCAAGAGAATATATCCCTCTATTTAAAAAGCGCCTACCGAAACCCTTATGGTTATCAGCAACTGGACCAAGAAGTTGATAGTGAGATGATAAATATCGGCGTGTTTTTTTCGTTAACACACCGTGCTATCCCCGGAAACAGCGCCATAACGACCTGGCGATACGGAAGTGTGCCATTGGCGATTGTGCCTACGATGCAAGGAGATCGGAAAGCCAGGTATTCAGGGGGCCGTCCATTGATCGCCTCTGAGCCAGTTCCAGCAGTAGTGTGGTCAGGCGAGTGTGTGGGTGTGGCCAGCCCAGGGCTCGAGCATAGGCGCGGCTCTCGTGCGCGAGCTTCAATGGCACGAGGCGCATCGCACGCTCGACCTGCTCCAATCCGCCCATGCGGAGGGTGTCGAGATACGCCTCCGTCACGGTCTCTACAGCGGAGAGTTCGTGCGCATCGCTAAGAAGTCGGTCGAGACTGAAGAGTGGACAGCCGACGGTCGCCTCCTCCCAGTCGATCAGGATTGCGCGTCCATCGTCCAGGATGATCGCATTGCTCCCGTTCACGTCGGGGTGATCGAGCGACGGCGGGATATCAGCCAGCGCATCAGCGTCGAGTTGAAGCGCTGGTTGCGCATCACGTAGCCACTGGACCAACTCCACAGGCAGGTCCGACAGATCATCCTCGAGCAGGATACCCGGCACTCTGCGCACGTCGAGCACCGGCAACCGCGTGAGGTCCAGCTTCGCGACGGCCGCCTGAACCCGTGCCAACTCACGCGCCGTGGCCTCGAGTGCCCCGGGCGTTCCCACCTCCTCGGCAGTGGTTCCTTGAAGGTGCTCAAAGAGCGTCCAGAGCTGGCCGTTCACCATCTCGCTCGCAATCAGTCGCGGTGCGCCTTCGGGCACAATCTTTTCGAGAAGGTCGTGCACGTCGATTACCTGTGGGAACAGCGGAGTGAAGCTGGCCTTGAGAACGACACTGCCGAAACGCGCCGTCACGCCCCACCGTTTGATCCGGAGGATTTCCGGGGTATCTACCTCGCACGCACAGGCAGAAGCAACCCACCGTGAGGCGGCGTCCAGGACGATGTGCTCGTTGGGCCACGCGGGTTGGTCGTTCGTCATTGCTCAATCTCCAGATCCAGTACTGCGGGTCGAAGTCGAGGTGATCGATTCCACAAACAAGCCTCCTTTGGTTTTAGCGCATAACTATTTTAGACGGACGATTGTCCATCTATACTCAGCAATGAAGCATATGGTTTCCGTCCCGGAGTGTAGCACTTGAAAGCGATGTACAGGTTTTCATCGTCAGCTAGGATATTGTAATGGCAAGAATCAAGTTGTCAATGGTCTTGTCGACCGTGTCCCACCCAGGTTGATTCTAGGCGCCCTCAGCGCGTAGGTACGCTGTAAAAATTACTGCCCTGTTTTTTGTTTCACGGACGCTTAGTGGCGATTCTGGATCCAGGGATACCCCTTACATGGACACCCCCTATACCCCTACGTCGATATTGCAGTCACTGCTGAGCGGTGGACTTACCCTCCGCAGGGTTCGACAATCACTCACCTCAACGGTAATATTGCCAAGGGTTCAAGGTTGAGGAGGTTCTGATGTCCGGTCGCTGTGTCATATTTGTGCCAAAATGGCGGCTTGACGGCACACACCTCTAACCGTATAATGACGTAGTATTGAATATACCGATCAGATGTTTGGTATAGACAGTTGATACAAATATTGATGTAGATATGGGGAGGATACATGATTAGATTTCTTCAATGGTTGTGTATAGTGTGTGTGCTAATACCATCATCAATTATTCCTGCTCAAGAATGGGTGGCGAGATATAACGGGCCAGTTAATGGCTTTGATGGGGCATTAGCAATCGCAGTTGACAACGCGGGTAATATCTACGTTATAGGAAGTAGTTATGGTTCAGGCACCGGCTCTGACTATGCGACGGTGAAGTATAGTGATTCGGGGGTTGAGCAATGGGTGGCCAGATACGACGGCCCCGTTAGCGAAAATGATTACGGCCGGAAAATTGCCATTGATAACGCAGGCAGTATCTACGTCACAGGAAGTAGTTATGGTTCAGGCACCGGCTCTGACTATGCGACGGTGAAGTATAATGTGTCGGGAGTGGAACAATGGGTGGCGAGGTATAACGGGCCGGGCAATGGTCTTGATGTGGCAGGTGGAATCGCGGTTGACAGCGCAGGCAGTATCTACGTCACAGGAAGAAGTGAGGGTTCAGGCACCGGCTCTGACTATGCGACGGTGAAGTATAGTGATTCGGGGGTTGAGCAATGGGTGGCGAGATATGATGGCCCAGTTAGTGGTTCAGATCGTGGAGGCAGAATCGCTCTTGACAATGCAGGTAATGTCTATGTCACAGGAACAAGTGAGGGTTCAGGCACCGGCGATGACTATGCGACGGTGAAGTATAATGCGTCGGGAGTGGAACAATGGGTGACGAGATATCACTACCCCGATAGCGATTTTGATGCAGCCAATGCAATTGCCATTGATAACACAGGTAATATCTACGTCACGGGGGCGAGCGTGGGTTCAGGCACCGGCTCTGACATTGCGACGGTGAAGTATAATGATTCGGGAGTTGAGCAATGGGTGGCAAGATATAACGGGCCAGGTGATGGGGACGATGGAGGCAATGCAATTGCCATTGATAACACAGGTAATATCTACGTTACAGGATCAAGTGATGGTTCCTATACCACCAGTCATGACTATACGACGGTGAAGTATAATGATTCGGGCGTTGAGCAATGGGTGGTAAGGTATAACGGGACGGTTTACGGAATTGATTGGGCATATGCGATCGCGGTTGACAACGTTTGCGATATCTACGTCACAGGAACAAGTGTGGGTTCAGGCACCGACTTTGACTATGCGACGGTGAAGTATAGTGATTCGGGAGTTGAACAATGGGTGGTGAGGTATAACGAGCCAGGGGAAGATTGGGCACATGCGATCGCGGTTGATAGCGCAGGCAATATCTATGTTACAGGAAGAAGTTATGGTTCAAGCACCGGCGATGACTATGCGACCATCAAATATTCACCCACGGGTATCTTGGAAAACGAATTAGCTGTGAAGAATAAACATGAGATAACTGTAACTATCTTCCGCGGACCTCTGCAACTGCCCGAAGGCAAGCAATGCAAAGTCTTTGACATCATGGGCAGGGTTGTGAAGCCTGACAAGATACAGCCAGGCATCTACTTCATTGAAGTTAACGGTGTGGTGACACAGAAAGTTGTGAAGGTGAGATAGAAACCAAGTTGTAGCACATGGGGAGTGATTCAAGCGGTCACTCCCCATTTTGCTTGTGCCAGATTTGTGCCAAATCTGTGCCATTTTCTTACCAAAACATACGGTAATAGACAGAAAAGCACCGCTTTTAC